>NZ_JBNUPG010000005.1:0-124238 GCF_050409545.1 Facklamia sp. P12932
GGTCGATCATTCATGCGCTTATAATAATTGTTGATCTGTAAAAAAAGAGGTGAAGTAACCAGTCGGTTACCTCACCTACTCATCAACCCTATTTGACAAAGAGCCGATTAATTTTAAGCGACTCAGCAGTCGCTTTTTTTCTTTTGCTATCAAAAGTTTGACAGAAATCTTGCAAGCTAAAAATTTTTGAAAAAATTCTATAAATGAAGCTTGTTTTTCGCTATAATACAAACAGACTATAATGAAAGTGAAGTGAATTAAATGGGTCGTAAATGGATGAACATTCGCGAAAAAAAAGCGAAAACCGATCAACAAACCTCAAGAATTTATGCAAAATTTGGCATTGAAATTTATGCAGCAGCCAAATCAGGAGACCCAGATCCGGAGACCAACCAGAAACTAAAATTTGTTGTCGATCGTGCTAAAACCTATAATGTACCATCTCACGTCATCAACAAAGCCATTGACAAGGCCAAAGGCTCGGCCGATGAGACCTTCCAAGAATTGCGATACGAAGGTTTTGGCCCGAATGGTTCAATGATTATCGTGGATGCTTTAACAAACAACGTAAACCGCACTGCCGCCAATGTTCGCATGGCCTTTAATAAGAACGGTGGAAATATGGGGGTTGCTGGATCCGTTTCTTATATGTTTGATCATGTGGCTGTTTTTGTGATGGAAAACCAAGATGAAGAAACCATTACGATGGCTTTATTGGAAGCAGATCTCGATGTCAAAGATGTTTATACTGAAGAAGGATCTGTGGTTGTATATGGTCAACCTGGTGATTACGGCACTATTAAAGAATGCCTGGAAAGTATTGGTATTACTGACTTTTCAGTGGCTGAAACTGAAATGATTGCCCAGACTGAAGTGGACCTCAACGCAGAAGACTTGGAAACTTTTGAGAAGTTAATTGATGCATTAGAAGATGATGAAGACGTGCAAAAGGTTTATCATAATGTGAATATGTAATTAATTCACGTAAATTTAAAGGTCTATATTCCTATGTTAACAAATAGCCTCCTATCCGTTGAATAGGAGATTGTTTGTTAACATCCGTTTAAATATCAATCTTATTATTTATATTTTTGTACACGATACGATCATAATACAATAAATAATTCCACCAAATAAAAGGTATTAATAAAGGAATTGCTCTTCATAAATAAAAATAATCCGAATAGTTATAGAAAGAACATTCAATCCAACTATTGATGCTCTCTTATAGATTAAACGTTTAGAGAAGCATCAGTGGAGTGAGTAATAAATCCATTGATTTATTTGACAATCTTTCTACATACTATTCGGATTTTTTCATAAGACTAATTTATTAATCTTTCTACTAATTATAGATCTTTAACCTTCATCATACGAGTGATACTTGCTCGCTCATTTTCTTCTAACTTCATTGAAATATAGTTGATTGTCTCTTCGGTATCCGGAATCATTCGATATTCAAGAGCGTTAACACGTCTTCTTGTTTTTTCGATTTCATCGGCTAAAAGCTGACAAGTCTTTTCAATTTCGACTAAATCTAATAACTTGGGCAAAATGGACCTTAAACCTTCTAAAGCTTCATCTAATTCCGCATTGGAATTCAAATAACCATAGCGTAAAGGCTCATCATCAATATCATCATCTAAATTAAAATCCATTTTAGGAACATTGACACTCATAATATTTTTAAGGTCAATTGAAAGATCAATGTTTTCACCTGAAATGGCCGCTATCTCTTCAATAAAATGATCGCTCATTAAAGACTTCGCTAATACAAATGATTGTAAGGCATTTGAAAGTTCTGCTTCCACTTGATCTCTTAGTTCATTGTTTTTACGAATCAAATCAATAAAATGGCGCATCAATTCATCTTGCTTATCTTTAAGTAACTTATGCCCGCGACTAGCCAGTGCGTGCGTACTCTTTAAAGCTGACAGCTCCATCCGGGTGGGCTTTACCCCTAATACGTTTGCCATAGTGCATTACTCTCCTTTCGGTAAGTATTGCTCGATCATTGGATCCTTGATCCGTTTCAATTCGCTCTTCGGTAAAATCTTTAATAAGTCCCAGGCAATACCAAGCGACTCAAAGATGTCACGGTTCTTATCAAAGCCTTGGTTAACATAGCGTTTCTCGAATTCATCAGTAAATTTAACATACTGTTTATCGATATCTGAAAGGGCTGACTCACCCAATACAATCGCTAATTCTTTTGCTTCTTTACCTTTGGCATAAGCTGCAAATAGCTGGTTCATTGTCGGTGCATGATCTTCACGTGTTTTTCCTTCACCGGTTCCCTTATCCTTCAAACGCGATAAGGAAGGAAGTACATTAATAGGCGGCTTAATACCTTGGTTATCTAATGAACGGTCTAAGATGATCTGTCCTTCAGTAATATAACCGGTTAAGTCAGGGATTGGATGAGTAATATCATCTTCAGGCATGGTAAGAATTGGGATTTGAGTAACCGATCCCTTAGATCCTACTAAACGTCCTGCGCGTTCATAGAGTGTAGATAGGTTGGTATATAAGTAACCTGGATAGCCACGACGGCCTGGTACCTCACGACGGGCTGCTGACACTTCACGTAAGGCCTCACAATAGTTCGTCATGTCTGTCATGATAACTAAAACGTGCATATCTTTTTCAAAAGCCAAGTATTCGGCAGCAGTTAAGGCGATTTTTGGAGTCGCTAACCGCTCAATTGCTGGGTCATTAGCTAGGTTAACAAACATTACTGAACGATCGATTGCTCCGGTTTCACGGAAAGAATCCATAAAGTATTCAGCCTCATCATAAGTAATTCCCATGGCTGCAAAGACAACTGCAAAATTTTCATCAGAATTTAAAACAGTTGCTTGACGTGCAATTTGGGCTGCTAACTCTTTATGCGGCAAACCAGAACCAGAGAAAACGGGTAGTTTTTGTCCACGAACCAGTGTATTCAAATGGTCGATGGTTGAAATACCTGTTTGAATAAATTCATCCGGATAGTCACGCGCCATTGGGTTAATCGCTTGACCATTGATATCAGCAAACTTTTCAGGAATGATTTGCGGTCCGCCATCCATCACATTACCCATACCGTCAAAGATGCGTCCCACAATATCTTCGGATAAAGCAAATTCTAAGGGCTTGCCTTTAAAACGCGCTTTAATATTGGATAGCTTCATTGAAGAAGTACCACCATAAATTTGAACAACGGCTTTACCCTCTTTAGCTTCTAACACCTGACCCATACGAATTTCACCATCGTGGAGCTCAATTTCAACTAGTTCGTCATAGGCTATATCTTCGACGCCATCTACAATCATCAAAGGACCATATAGGTCAGAAATATTTGTATATTCCTTAAGCATTTGCTCCACCTCCTTGTTCTAATACTTGTTTCATGTAGGTAGCAATTTGCTGATCAATCTCATCCAAGCGGTGAATTTCTTCTTCTGGAATAAATTTAGCTCGAGCAATTTGCTCACGAACTTCTTGAGTACCTTCCATAATTTCATTATAGTAAGCACCCAGTTTCATTGCTTCTCTTGCCTCAATTTCAAAATCAATAATTAAATTCAATAATTTCAATTGTTTTTCTTCAGAGGTTGTCGTATCAACATCGTCAAAAGCATTTTGTTGTAAGAAGTCTTCACGAATCATCCCTGCGATGGCAAGCGTTAATTTATCTTTTTCAGAAAGTGAATCTAAACCAACCAAACGAACAATTTCTTGCAAGCTTGATTCTTCTTGAAGAAGGGATAAGCAATGACGTACTTTCTCACCCCAACTTGGGTCAATGTGTTCATCATTATGTGCTTGAACATCGGTTGAATATTGAGAATAAGAATCTAGCCAGTTAATAGCTGGGAAGTGACGTTGTTGTGAAAGTTTAGAATCTAAACTCCAGAATACTTTTACGATACGTAAAGTGTTTTGGGTAACGGGTTCTGAAGTATCCCCACCTGGAGGTGAAACCGCTCCAATGGCAGAAACTGAACCAACGCGCTCATCTGATCCCAATACTTGGACCAAGCCGGCACGCTCATAGTATTCTGCAATACGTGAACCTAAATAAGCTGGATAACCTTCATCCCCTGGCATCTCTTCCATACGTCCTGACATTTCACGTAATGCTTCTGCCCAACGTGAAGTAGAATCCGCCATGATGGCCACTGAATAGCCCATATCACGGAAGTATTCCGCAATAGTGATACCTGTATAGATTGAAGCTTCACGAGCCGCCACCGGCATATTGGAAGTGTTAGCAATTAAAATAGTACGTTGCATGATAGACTCGCCCGTTTTAGGATCAATTAATTCTGGAAACTCGTTAATAACGTCCGTCATCTCATTTCCACGTTCACCACATCCTACGTAAACCACTACGTCAACATCAGCATACTTAGCGATTTGGTGCTGAACGACCGTTTTTCCAGCCCCGAAAGGTCCAGGAACAGCAGCTACCCCACCCTTAGTGATTGGGAAGAATGTATCAATTACACGTTGTCCTGTCTTTAGTGGTGCTTTGGGAGTTGATTTAGCTTTATAAGGGCGTCCCAAACGAACCGGCCATTTTTGAACCATATTTAATTCATGTTCGCCTGATTCTGTTTCAACCACACAAACGGTATCTTCAATTTTGAAAGAGCCAGATTCGATGGATTTAATTGTTCCTTCAATGCCAACAGGAACCATAATGCGGTGCTCAATAATTTTGGTTTCTTGAACGACCCCAATAATATCGCCAGCTACCACATGGTCACCCACTGCTTTACGGGCTTCAAATTCCCAAACCTTGTCACGATCTAAAACATCAATGTTACTTCCTCTTACTAAAAAATTACTCTCTGTTTTTTGCATGAAATCTTCTAATGGTCTTTGAATCCCATCAAACATCTTGGTTAATAGACCTGGTCCTAATTCAACTGAAAGAGGATGTCCTGTAGGTCTTACGATTTCGCCCGGTTTCAACATCGAGGTCTCTTCGTATACTTGAATGGATGCAACGTCTTGGTGCATTTCAATAATTTCGCCAGTAAGTTGCATTTCTCCAACCAAAACAATTTCACGAATTGAGGAGTCTTTCATTCCTTTAGCCTTCACTAAAGGTCCTGAAATTTCTTGAATAATTCCAGTTGTCATTTTTTTCCTCCTTTTATAATATGTTCTGTCCGATTGCTTTTTCAACGTTGTCATTGACTTTGGCTTTACCTATTCCAAGAGATCCTTTATGAGTTGGAATTAGAATAACCGCAGGGGTTGGTAAAGTGTCAAAGTGACTAATCGTATCGGGTATTTCATGAGCTAGATTTTCTGTCAATAATACGACACCAATATTTTCTTCTTTTAAATCGTGTAGAATTTTTCTAGCTTCCTCGCCACTACTTGCTGGATAGACTTCAAATCCTAATAGTTTAAAGGCTAATACGACGTCACGGTTACCGATTACTGCTATTTTATATGCCATGAATAGGTCGCATCCTTTCTTTAATTAGTTGATTGTCTAAATTATTTTCTTTCCCAATTAAGATGAGGCGTACGTTGTCACTCTCATTTTCCAAGAAATATAGATAAGTAAGTACTGGCATCGGCCCGAAGGCATCAAATGAGAATGATCTTAAAATCCGACTAAACTCGCCTTGAATTAAAGCATTTAGTTCAGTTGGGTTAACCTTTTCATCATTCAATTGATCCCAAACAGGGTCTAAATTAATCATGTATTCAGCTGTTTGATAAGTTTCAACTAAACCGTTCAAATCTTTTTCTCGCCAATTTTCAATGATATCATCACGACTCACTGCCCCTTGACTTGATAAAGAGGTGAAAATAAATGATGTACTTTGACCTTGTTTAAAAGCACGGACAAAAGTTAATAAATTTTGAAAATCAATTTTCATTTTTACAAATCTACTGAGTTCTTCATGCTTCATTGCATCGGCATGAGATCGGATATGTCTTAGATAGGCTGTATCCAAAATGACATCAATCGAATGGGTATCGCCTGTGTCTTCTACTGCTGTGATAGCGTCATAGACAGCTTCTTCTAATACAGGATGAAGGTCTTCATTTTGTCCTTTTGTAGACACAACTTGAGCAAGTTCCTCTTTTGAAAAACTGCCAATCGGAATGTACAAATGAGACAAATCTTCATCCAGATATTTTTCTTTAATTAAAAGCTTCAAATTATGATAAGTATATCTTAATGAGAAGATTTCGATTATACGCCTATCAGGTGATGCCTCAAGTAATTCTTCATATACATAAACCAAACGTTGTTGAATGATTGGCTCAAAACTACGATTTAAACGCACTTCCTCCGGAATAGAATAAGCCGTCTTACCTAAGTAGTCTAAAACAGCATCAGAATGGTCCATTTGTAATAACGTTTCATAGTCTGATTGACTGAGAAGTTGAGCTTCATAGAGGCGCAGGGTCGTATTTAAACCAGCATACTCTAATTCTTTCATTATAAGCCCCCCTTATGCTTTCAGTTGTTTTTCAAGTTCAATAAGCAGTTGAGGCTTCAGTTCATTAATAATATCTTCAAATAAATAATTCATATTCATCCCTTTTTGGGTAAGAATAAAACCAGATTTATCCGCAACGTTTTCGCCCCATTGCATCATATTATAATCTGCATGAAATTTATTCGCTTGATCATCAGAAATAAATTGACGTGATTTTTCACCGATTCTTAGTTCAAAAGCTTGATTTGAATCCAACTTTTGCATTGCCGCTTGAATCATTTGACCCAAATTATTAGCTATCGAATGGTTTATTTCTTCAGGAACGTCTTGGATAATTTCTTCTAATAATTTTTGCTTATGAGTAAGCTGTGAGTTGCGCAATTCATTAGCCAATGATTGCTTACGAATTTCAAATTGTTGCTCTTGCTTACGAATAAAGTTTTCTTTATCATGCTCAAATTGTTTATTAATCCGATTTTTGTAATCGTCCATTGCTTGGGACAACTCATTTTGAAGATCTTGAACTTGTGCTTCACCTGTGGCTTGAACTTTCCCTAAGATTTTATTTTGTAAAGTTTCAATGTTTCCCACAAGTTTGACCTCCTATCCTTGAACAAGTAAGAATGAGAATACGAATGCTAAAATTGCATAAGTTTCAACCATTACTGAATAAATAATTGCATTAATAACTTTTTCAGGACGTTTAGCCAAAATCTGCATACCTGCTGCAGCTACTTTACCTTGGTGAATACCTGATACCCAACCTACAAAACCAACAGGCATAGCAGCAATTAATAGATTAAGTCCTGTTTGTAGTTCCATGCCTTGTTGTAACTGTAAGAAAATTAAGAAGCCAATCGCAAATCCATAAAGGCCTTGTGTACCTGGTAGTAACTGTAAGATTAAAGATTGAACGAATTTTTCAGGTTGATCTTTAGTTAAAGCTGCAGCGGATGTACCTGCAGTACCAACCCCATTAGCTGAACCAAAACCTGAGAAAATAACTGCCACTGCTATCCCTAAAACGGCGAATAAATAACCACCATACTCTTGTAAAAATTCCATTATATTACCTCCTAGTAAATTTATTTAATATTAATGTATTTGCCTAAGTATTTTAATGGGGCAAAGGCTTGACCCCCAGCTTCATAGAATTTACCGAAGAACTCAACGAAGATTAAACGTGCAGAGTGAACATAAGCACTTAAGACCGTTAAGCCAAAGTTAAATAACTGTAAAGCAATGATTAATAGAATACCCACTGAAAATCTTGCTGCAGGAGGTAAATATGCCACCAAAATATTAAAGGCTAAGGCAATTGATCCTCCAGCTATACCAAGGGCCATTAGTCGACTATACGATACTAAATCTCCTAAATAAGAAGAGATGCCATACAAATCGTATAAACCGGCTCCGAAACCGGCAAATTTATTTTTACTTTTAATAATAGCTACTACCAAAATTGTTATGGCTGCAAACCCAGCTAAATATAGGCCTAATTGTTGTAGACTTTCAATGTTTAATAACATTGGTCCAAGGACTGCAATTAAAAAGCCAAATAGCATGATAATCCATGATAGTCCATCCTTAATTGCATCTAATCGATTACTTTCCCAATTTAGGAGTGTGTTTAGGATGAGTCCATGAATGATTTGGATAAATCCTAAACCAATCGACAAGGCCAATACCTGAATGACGTCTTCAGTAGGTGATAGCAACTTGAAAGGCAAGGATTCACCAAAAAACGACCCGTAAATTAAGCCCCATAGCAAAACAGCATATGATAAGAGATGGAAGAAACGTATGTTTTTTTTCATCCCTTTATCGATCGTAAAGAATTTTAATGGGATAAAGGTTCCTAACCAGAGTAAAATTCCATAACCTAAATCGGCAATCATCATTCCAAAGAATGTCCAATAATAAGGCGTTAAAGAGGATGTCGGGTCAAACCCCTTATATCCAGGTAGACCATACATTGAAGTAACTGTTTCAAAAGGTTCAACCAAAGGGTGATTTTTTAATTGAATGGGTACTTCTTCGCTTTCTTCTTCAGTTGGTGTCACATAGTCTAAATAAACTTCTCCATTTAGCGCTTTTATAACTTCTTCTAAGCTTGCTTGAGCTTGTTGCTCTTCAATCCAACCTTCTAGAGCGAACAACTCCCCTTTGTTTAATCCTAATTCTGTTGCTTTTTGTCTTTCTACTTTGGCATAAAAAACTTCTTCAGCGATTTTTAATTGGTTATATTCTTGTCTGAAACTTCCCAATTCTTTTCTTAGATCTCTGGCTTTGTTTCTTAAGTTTTCCGCTTCTATATGGGATTCTTCTAGCAGTTTAACCGGAAGGTCTTTGAAGCGATAATCTAAGATCTGGAAGCGGTTTTGATTAAGAAATTGATTCACTTCGAAGGCATCATCCTTATCAAAAGCAACTGCCAGGCCAATTTCTTCTTTAGACTGATAGACCTCTTCCAGTGCAATTCGGTCTTCTTCTTTCAAAGCATTGTAATATTCATTATCCGCTGTTTGAGGAATTGTCCCTAATAACAAGCGTGTATAGCGATAATCTTTAGCGTAATCTGGAAGTGCTTTTAGATTGCGCCACTTATGATAAAAATCGGCTTCATTCTCGCAAATTTGAATTTGGGAATCAATTTCTTCTAGCATCTTTTTCTTTTCCCATACTTTATCAGTAATCTTCTTGGCTTGCTCATCCATTTGACTTTCTTCAATTTCAGCCATACTCATTTCTGGTAATGGCGTTAGATACTTGTCTTTAAAGGATTCAGCTGTTAGATAACTTTCTAAATATTTTTTTGCTGATCGGACATTTTCTAACTGATCGAGATATTCTGTCAGTTGTTTTGATTCCATTTTTGGCTCTTGGTCCAACAATTCAGAGTTAATTGTCTTCACTTGAATGTTTTGCATTTTTTGAAATGCCTGCATCAAGTCGTCACGATTTTCTTTCTCAACAATTGCTAAAACCTTAGCCATTTTAGCTATTGCCATATTTCTTTCACCACCTTTTCAGCAATTTTTTGCGTCAAATCCTCACGGCGGTTAGCAATATCGGATTCAATTTGAACAACCGACAATTGATTTTCATTTCTTAAGTCATTTTCAACCTCAAGAAATTGATGATTATATTTTTCTTTAGTCGTTTGTTTAAATTGAGCGAATTCCGAATCAACCTGCCTTTTAAATGTGAGTTTTTGATCTTCAAAGTTTTCTTGCATTTCTTGCAATTTTTTTTGATAATCAGCAACTTTTTCAGCACTTAATGCCTCTAATTCGTTAACTGTCTCAATTAAATTTGCCATTCGTTCACCACCCTTCTTTTCCTATTTCAAATAGGAAATAAATAATTAGCGACACTGATATTATAACATGAATTTTGATTCCGTTTCCAATATTATTTAGTTTGTGAAAAAGTTACTATGTATTAAAATGCTGTTTATTATCTCTGTTTACTCGTATATAATTGATAGATGAATAAAATAACGATTAGAAAGAAGGGTTCTAATGATCAAGTTGATTGCAACAGCTGAATCGATAGGACAAGCCAAAAAACTAATCGATCTTGGGATCGATCAAGTTGTTATTGGTGAGGAAGTATTTGGTTTGCGCTTGCCGGCTTATTTCTCCTTTGACGAAATGAAAGAGGTTATCGATTACGCCCACCAATACAAAAAAGAAGTCATCATTGCCATGAATGCTATTTTGCATAATGAACAAATTAAGCAAGCACGATCTTTTCTAAAGAAGATCAAAGAAATCGGTGCAGACCAAATTATGGTTGGCGATACTGGCTTAATTCAAATTCTTAAAGATGAAGACCTCTACTTACCATATATTTATAATGCTTCTGTTTTAATGACCTCATCCGGTCAAGTAAATTTTTGGGCCAAATATGGCGCAAAGAGAGCCTTTGTCGCAAGTGAAGTGCCATTTGTTGAATTAAAGGATATGTTAGCTGAAAGTCAAATTCCTCTTGTTTATCAAGTCTATGGCTCTACTTGTATTCATCAAAGTCGAAGACGCTTATTGAATAATTACTTTAACTATATTCATAAGGATGTTGAGGAGTTAACCGATCGTGATCTTTTCTTGTCTGAGCCTAATAAAAAGGATAGCCATTATTCGATCTACACCGATCAACACGGTACACATATCTTTGCCAATAAAGATTTAAATTTAATTGAATATTTACCCGATTTAGCAAATGTTCAACAAACGCATTGGTATTTAGATGGATTATTTACACCCGAAGAAGCGTTCAAACAAGTCGCAAGACATTTTATACGTGTGAAGGAATTAATTGAACAAGACCAAGTGACTTTAGAAGGACTAAAACTACATCGTGTAGCGGTTGAACAATATCACACTAAAAATCGGGAATTGGGTACAGGTTTCTTCTTATATGAAGCAGACCAGGTACAATAGGAGGCGCTTATGGAAAACTTAACTTTTAAAAAACCAGAATTATTAGCACCCGCAGGAACGCTCGAAAAACTAAAAACTGCGATTCACTATGGAGCAGATGCAGTATATATTGGCGGTAATGATTACGGACTTCGTAAAAGAGCCGGTAATTTTTCTTTTGAGGATATGGCTGAGGGAGTCGCTTTTGCCCATGCAAGAGATGCGAAGGTATATGTCGCTGCTAATATGGTTACTCATGAAAATGATGAGATAGGTGCTGGTGATTTTTTCCGGCAAGTAAGGGATATTGGCATTGATGCGGTCATTGTGTCTGATCCGACTCTTATGCAAATATGTGCCAGTGAAGCTCCGGGACTAGACATTCACCTTTCCACCCAGCAATCAGCTGTCAATTATGAAACCTTGAACTTTTGGCAGGAAGCCGGACTGACACGTTGCGTTTTAGGACGTGAGGTCTCTATGGCAGAAATTAAAGAAATCCGTGCTAATACGGATGTAGAAATCGAAGCTTTTATTCATGGTGCTATGTGTATATCTTATTCCGGTCGTTGTACTCTCTCCAACCATATGGCTAATCGTGACGCTAATCGAGGCGGCTGTTGTCAATCTTGTCGTTGGCACTATGGCTTATTCGAACTGCCTGAGTTGGACCAAAAAGTAATGGTGGGGGCAGGTGAACCGGGTATTAAAGAACCTTTCTCGATGTCAGCTGTTGATATGGGGATGTTAGACCATATCCCTGAAATCATTGAGGCAGGGATTGATTCGCTGAAAATTGAAGGCCGTATGAAATCCATCCATTATATCTCAACCGTTGTTAACGTTTATCGTAAGGCTATTGATAGCTTCTTTGCTGATCCTAAAAATTATGAAGTAAAAAAAGAATGGTCTGATGAATTATGGAAAATTGCTCAACGCGAGCTTTCAACTGGCTTTTATTACGACGCACCAAGTGAAAAAGAGCAATTGTTTGGCAAGCGTCGACGTCGACCAGAGTATTCCTTTATAGGGGAAGTTTTAGATTATGACCCTGATACAACCATCGCTACTATTCAACAACGCAATAACTTTAAAGTTGGTGAAACCATTGAATTTTATGGTCCTGGCATGCGCCGTCATCAAGAAACATTAGATCAAATGTGGGATGACACAGGAGCTGAAATCAAAGTGGCTCCTCACGCTATGCAAATTGTTACTATGAAAGTCAGTCAACCTGTTGCTAAGCACGATATGCTTCGTAAACACTTAAAATAAAACGAAAGCAACTCATAGATGATACCTACCACTTTTGCTGGATAAACAGTCAAAGGGTAGGTATCTTTCAGAGTTGCTTTTATTTAGCTATTATTTTTTCTAAGTGCTCAATGAAGTATTTCAAGACTTGAATACGGGCATAGCGTTTATCATTGCTGGCTACGATATACCAAGGAGCATATTCGGTATCTGTGCGAACCAACATTTCATTCATAGCCTCTAAATATTGTGGCATTTTCTCACGATTGCGCCAATCTTCAGCTGTTATTTTATAGTTTTTGGCTGGATCTTCTACCCGATCTTCAAATCTTTCATATTGCTCTTGACTATCAATATATAAGAAAAACTTCATGACAGCCGTGCCGTGGTCGGCCAAGGTTCTTTCCATTTGATTAATTTCTTCATAAGCGCGTTCCCAATCTCTTTCAGGGGTGAAATTTTCTACCCTCTCAACTAAGACCCGCCCATACCAAGAACGATCAAAAATAACCATCTGACCATCTTCGGGCATTTCTTTTTGAAAACGCCATAAATAATGAAATTTTTCTTCTATAGGGTCTGGTGCGTTAATTCCAAATATTTTATAAGAACGAGGATCAATGTGCCGGGTCAACCGCTTAATTGCCCCACCTTTACCAGCTGCATCCATTCCTTCAAAGGCTAAAACAATGGGGATTTTCTGATCATAGCATTGGTAAACCAATTTAGCCGCTTGCTCTTGTAAGTTAGCTAACTCCTTGTGGTAATCATCTTTTGAAAGACTCTTACTTAAGTCAAATTGGTCAAGAACATCGTAAACCTGATCACGATCTCTTTTAATCGCTTCATCCCTAGTCCGGCACTGAACGATCCGTTCTATACCACGATGAATTTCATCAATTACCGTCCCTAAGACCATTTTAGAAGCATATTTTTTGTCCTCAGCTGCAACGATATGCCAAGGTGATCGTTTATTATTAGTTTGGGTAAGAATCTTTTCAAACCATTCTTGGTGGTCTTGGTAGTTTTTATTTTGTTCATAGTCTACCTCAGATAACAAATGCTTTCCTTCAACTGTCTCTTCAAGTTTCTTGATGCGTTTTTTTTGTGTTTTTTCCGTTATATTTATGAAAAACTTAATAACAATCATACCGTTATTTATCAAAGTACTATCTAGTTCTGTTAATTCACGAACACGCTGCTCTAGTTTTTCATCATTTTTTTGATCATGATTAAAGACTTGATAGTAAAAGGAACGATCATAGACAACTATTTCTTGATTAGAGGGAATTTTTTGCCAAAAACGCCAAACAGAAGGATGCGCTTTTTCCATTTGATTGGCCTTGTCAAAGACTTCTACTCTCACATAACGTGGATCGAGTTCACGCGTTAAATCGTTGATCACATAGCCTTTACCTGCCGATTCCCAGCCATCAATTAAAATTAAAACTGGAATTTCAAGTCCTTTAACTGTTCGTTGTAATTGATCGAGCCTTTCACCCAACTCTGATCTTTTATAGTTATCAAAGCGTTGGTCAATTTTTTCAAAATCAAAGTCTTTTAACATGGATTCTCCTTCTTTCTGTAATATTGGTAAGCATCTCTAGGATCGCCATTTTCTAAAAAAATAATGCCACAAAACTGAAATCCTAGCTTTGCTAAAATATGTTTCATTGGTTGATTTTCCTCATGTGTGTCAATTCTGATATTCGAATAATGTTCCAAGGTCCAGTCTAATAATGCTTGCCCACTACCTTTTGCTGATGGTAAAGATGCTAGTCGATGAATAGTCACATACTCTTCATCATTCAGCCACTGTCCCTGAATGTTTTTATAAGTAGGGTCTTCCCCTGCTAGCAAAGCCATCACTGCTAATATTTCATGATCGAGCCTATCTTCTACTATATAAGAATGTGCTGAACGATAATCATTTAGAATGACCTCTCTGCCAGGATAGCCATCAATCCATTGATTGAGATTACCAGTAGCCAATTGAAATCGACGTGCTTGATCATAAATGGCTTGCAACTTATCGATATCTTTTAATTCTACTCGACGAACCTGCCAGTCACTTGTTTTTTTTATCTTACTCAAAAGGATCCTCCTCATATTCTACATGCATTAAATATAAACCTTGTGGAGGCGCTGTAGGACCTGCCTGGTTGCGATCTTTTATATCTAGAAGTCGTTGCATCTCGATAGGTTCTTTAAGGCCGTCACCTATTTGAAGGGAAGTTCCCACAATAATACGGATCATATTGTATAAAAATCCGTTCCCTTTAAAATCAAAAACTAACTCTTGATTAGGAACGTCTAGATTAGCCTTTACTTCATATAAGTTTCTCACTTTATTCTCTTTATCTGTTTTAGTAGAGCAAAAACTTGTGAAATCGTGTTCTCCTTGTAGATAAGCTAAACCTTCTTGAATGCGCTCAATTTCAAAAGGATAACCATGGTGAGTGGTAAAATTTCGTTTAAAAGGATCTGGGAAAGCTTGAGTATCCACGCGATAGCGATAGGACTTTCCAATAGCATGGTAGCGGGCATGAAAATCTATCTTCGTCTGGTTACATTGAATAATACGAATGTCTTTTTCAAGAATAGAATTCAAAGCACGCAAAAGATTGATAGCCGGAATCGAAGCAGGAAAATCAAAATGGATCACTTGCCCCATGGCATGAACCCCTGCATCTGTTCGACCGGAACCTATAATTTTAATAGGGTTTTCTGGGCTTTTTTTAGCAATAAGAAGCAAGGCATTTTCAATTTTCTCTTGAATAGATATACCATTTTTTTGAATTTGATAACCGTGATAGTGACTTCCATCATATTGAACTTTAGCTACATAACGTGGCAAACTCCCACTCCTTTCCATCTCATTTAATTATAGACATTCTTTTCTTCATTATAAAGGCTAATGGTTGCCTAACAAAAAAACTCTCTCATTCAATTTGAATGAGAGAGAAAAAAGTAATGTGTTATTAATCTTTTAATTTTTTCTTTGAATACGCAAGGCTGCCTAAACCTAAGAAGGAAAGTATTGTTGCTACGATAGGATAAGCATGCTGACTCGTTTCTCCAGTAGCTGGTAAGACGCTAGCGCCTTCAGCATCAGATCCTACACCTTGATTCTTATCAAAACTTTCACCTTGCTGTGGTCTTGAACCAGCCTTAGGCTTCAAGTCTTTAGAATATCCCATTACAAGATTTTGCAATTCTAATAATTGAGCTTTTGTTAAATCGTTTAAGTTACTTGCCTCAATTTCATTCACTAAAGCTTGAGCTTTCTTAAGATCAAAATCTTTAGGCTTACGATAATCTTCGATATTCTTTAGTTTATATTTAAACATTTCAAAGTAAGCATTGAAGTTTTTAATTTCTTCTGATAATTCGTCTTCTTTTGCTTGTTCTGGTTTTGTTGGATCAGTTGGACTGGATGGTTCTTCCGGACTTAAATGCTCATCATTTACCTTAGTACCCATTAGAATGATCTCTGTTTGAGCCGGACGAATAACTTCTCCGGTTAACGGATTCAACAACCCTTTAACTCCTTCTTGAATAGTTAATTCGATTCCTTCTAATAAATAAGAGTCTGATTTTTTATCCGTTTCAAAATCAATTTCTACTGGACCATATTCCACAACTTTATCAGTCGCGTCTATAAGAATAACTAATTCACCATCTTCATCGATATTAGCTTTTCCTTCTTGACCTTCTTGGACAACGTTCATTTCACCCACAGCTAAATCTGCATTAAAACGTTTCACAACTTTAAATGGAATAGCTTTTAAATCTCTTAATTGAACTGGGATAGATGTTGCTTCACTTTCATTACCAAAGTCATCATAAACAGTAAAGGTTAGCTCTTTTCCTAACTTAGATTTAGGAATAGTATATAAAACTTTTCCTTCGACTGGGATAGGATTTAATAGTGAATCGAATGTCTTATCTACGCGACCGATCATGTCATTATCCGCCCATAATTCAACATAGTTCATGTTATCACTGAAGTCGATCTCGAAGTATAATAAATCCTTATCTGGACCAAAGACTTGGTTAACTTTAAGTTTTGGCGCTTCAATATCTCGTCTTATTCTTTGAGCCACTTGCTGCTTAACTAATTTATCGTTAGGACTCTTAACATAAGCAATCATTTCAATACTGTAAACTTTATTTTCGGTTAACTTCTCAGTAGATATATCTTCCTTAAAGTAGATCATACCCTCTATTTCTTCAAAAGCGACTGGGTGATTTTCTATAATGATATTTCCGTCTTCGTCACTCACTCGATACTCTAAATAATGAAGCTCATTATAATTTGAGATTTCACCTGAAAGGTCAATGAATTCTTGATACTCACCATATGGCTGGAAGTACCAAGGGCTATTAGTAACAATTGATGGTAAGTCGGTTGTATCTAAGCCTTTTTCTGCAATATATTCTTCTGGATTGCTCGGAGCCTCACCATAAGCTTTGTTCTCTTCAGTTACCTCTGCTTCTGGTTCTTCTCCTGGTTTAATATCAGATCCTCTTTCGACTTCTTCTAAAGTACCATCGGCTAATAAGCGATATTGTTTAATATTTCGAGCGTTGTCATATACCCAAATATCTAAGTCTTTATCTTCAAAACCTTCTTCTAGATTAATTGTAAATGTTTCTTTTAGTAATTGTGGATTATCATTCTTATTAACTTCTTGCCAAGATACAAATTGATCGCCACTATAAACCTCTACTGCAAAAATGCCAGATAAGTTATCTTCTACTGATAAAGTTACTTTGTTTTGTTCACGTTTGGCTTCTAACATAGCATCACTATTATCTAGTACAAACTTATACTCATAACGCTGTCTTTCAGCATCTGGCGCATCAATTTGTGCTTCGATTACATAATAATATTCACCTTCATCTACTTTCTCACCAAATGTATCGGTGAAATCCCAGCCAGTTCCCCAAGGATCTTGTAAGAATCGATATTGATCTTGGTATAAACGAGCAACTTTAAACATACGATTGATGATGGAAAGATCACGTATTTTTTCTCCAGCAGCATTTTCCACGTGGAAAGTTACATCGACTGCGTCACGTAAGAAAGCTAATTTCGGCGTTACTTTGTTTTCAAAGCCATCTTTCTCATTACTATTCACAAAAATCACCTTATCATCTTCAACTCGCCATGCATTAAAGTAATCCCAACCCTGTTCTAAACGCTTACGAACAAAGGCTGTTTTGTCGACACCACCATCCTCGTATTCAATCGGTAAGAAGTTGACATCTTTAGCGTCGGCAAAATCAATCATTTCATCAATAATCGGTAATTTATCCCATTCCCCCTTGAAACCAAAGAAAGGCAATGACAATTCAGTGGCTTTAGAATCAACTGGCTTGAAGAAGAAGTATCCTTGGACGTATTGATTTTGATCGATACCCATAGTTGAAATGATTTGTTCCATTGTTGCTGTTTGACCAGCTTTAACAGTAATTTCACCTAAACTCTCTTCTTTAATCGTTTCGGTTGTTTCTGTATAGCGACCTTCTTCATTAATCTTATCTTTTAATAAAACATAAGAAACAGTATAGGTCTGATCGTCTTTACCATAGTTTTTCAGTTTTAGATTAGCTACAAATTGATCTTGAACTTCTTTTATTTCAAGCTTTCCGTCTTCTTTTGTATCTGTCTCATTAGTTGCCACAACAGTCACAAGATTATCTAAGGCTTTTTTGATATTCGCAAGACCTGCACCTTGTTGAATAGGAGTGTAATAAGAAGCACCCTCTTCAAGTGTATTTAACTTTGGAACGGCTGTATTCATTAAAATCAGCATTGCTAAGTCATCCTGTAATGGATCTTTTTCTTTCCCATTACGGACTAAAATACCTTCATCATAAAGTCTTTGCATTACAAGAGCAGCCATGCCCGATAAGTGAGGTGTTGCCATCGATGTTCCCGACATATTCTGATAACGATCATCACTCATTAAACTATAAATGAAACCACCTGGTCCGGCGATGTCCGGTTTTAATAGTAAGTCTGTAGAAGGCCCCCAAGAAGAAAACTCGCTGAGATTACCTGCCGTGAAAGCATCAAATGCTTGTAGTTCTTTAGAAATTTTGAAAAGGGCATCTTGATTAGAACTAGCAATTTCCTTAAGCTTCTGTCCAGACTCCTTAGTCACAAACATAATTGGAATATCTAAATTCTCTAAACCTGTCATTTCCATAGTATAAGGGCTTTCTAAATTATCATAAATAATTAGTCCTGCCGCATTGCGTTCTCTAGCTAACTGATATTTCTCATTAAATGAAGCATCCCCACGTTGGACCAGAACAATTTTCCCAGTAAAATCGACCTCTGCATTGTTGGTATCTTTATACAGTTCGTAATCTTCTACATTACCTTTGCCAAATTCTACAAGTGGTAATTCTTCACTGAATCCTTCAGGATAGGTAAAGGAGCCTGGGAAGTATTTAACTTCTTCTCCTGCTTTTACTTGAACATAGCGTTTCATTTCTTTTAAGTTATCGAATGAAGCAATCGACATGGAAGGATCCACACTGGCTGGATAGCCCATCGTGCTATTATCTGGATTTTTACCTAGTTGAGTATAATCTGTCCCCCAAGTAGCGTTACGGTCATTACCTGCTGCAATCATTGGAAGAATTCCTTTATCGCGAGCGTTTTGAACGGCTTTTGCCATTGGAGTATCACCCATAATGTTAAAGCCACTTGACATACCTAGAGACATATTAATGATATCAGCACCTAATTTAACCGAATCATCAAACGCTTTCATCCAAATGTCTTCATAAACTGTTGCGTTTACTTGATCTTCTGAGAAGGCTTTCATTAATAGTAATTGTACATGTGGCGCGATTCCACGAATACCACCCTCTTCTGGGTCACCATTTGCTCCAATCGTACCAGCTACGTGGTTTCCATGCTCATCTTTAGACTGTAAAGTGTCTACATTGTCAGCATAATTATAACCATATGCAATTTTATTAGAGTACCATTTACCTGGTAATCCTAATTTTTGAATCATTTCATTCATTTCTGCTTCATCATAACGTTTTTCGATATCATCAGCTAAAATGAAATCACGATGATAAGGATCAAAGCCTGTATCAATAACTGACACAACAATGTTTTCACCCTTATATTCTGTTTGGTAATCAGCTAATAAATCCATTCCAATTAAAGGACCAGAATTAATCATATTAGCTTCGGCTACTGGGCGTGTGTAACTTTGCGATACATTTACAGACAAGACTTGAGTCATCGACTTAAGTTGATCAATTGTAGCTTGGTTAGCTACAGCTGAGAAACCTGTAAATGAAGCTGAATATTCTTGTTCACCTTCTAAAGTAAGCCCTTGACCAGCGAGAAGATCAGTAATTTCTTTGATGGTTTTCTTTACTTCTTCTTCACTTTCTTTAATAGCTAACTGATAGAGTGTCTCGTCACGATAGTCTGCTCGATCAATAGCTGCTAGGTTATTGGTGCGCACAATTATCTTAACTTTATCTTCGGCTACTGCTTCATCATCTTTAGCTTCTGTTGTTTTAGTTGGCTCTGCTGTTTCTTCTAAGACTGTTGTTTCAACAGCTTCACTTGTTTCAACCGTTTCACTTGTTTCAACTATCTCAGTGTTTTCAATAGTCTCAGTTTTTTCAATTGAAGTTGATGTCTCCACTATTTCACTTGTCTCTATGATCTCTTTTTTAGGAATCGCTTTCAATTTTTCATTTGAAAATTCTTTCGCTTGCTGTTTTTCCTCCACTGAATTCGTGGTAACTTTTTGATCCGACTCCCTAGTAGTCTGTTGATGACTGTTTTCTTGAAGCTGAACTTGATCCACTTTTACTTCTTGTTCTTCAGCATTAACTTGATTAGCCTGTGCCATCATCATTAACGCAAGCCCACAAGAACTAAGCACCTTCAATCGATTATTCATAAAATTCCTCCTCAAACGTTTTCATATGGATACATTTTAACAGATTTTTTTTAAATTTGATAGTGAATATAAGAAATAAATGAGTGTTTTATTAAATTGTAAGGGCTTGATTTTAATATTGTTAAACTATTAAAAATCCCTAAACACTAGGTTTAGGGTGCAATAAGATTGTAGTTTTAAATTAAATATAAAACCGAATAGTTAGAATGATTACGGTGATTAAAATCATGACAATTAAAACAATCACGTCGTTGCGATCATAATCTAAGTAACGGTACTTTGTTCGCCCCTCAGCACCATGATACCCACGTGATTCCATGGCCGTAGCTAGTTCCTCTGCTCGATTAAAAGCGGAAACAAATAGTGGAACAAGTATAGGAACAATTGCTTTCATCCGTTCCATCATAGACCCTTCATCAAAATCCACTCCTCTTGAACGTTGAGCATTCATTATAGTTTGAGCCTCATCTAAAAGTGTCGGTACATAACGTAAGGCAATTGACAACATTAAGGCTACTTCATGCGATGGAAATCCAAAATGTGTTAAAGGACGCAACAGATGTTCAATACCATCAGTTAACTCAAGCGGAGCAGTTGTTAAAGTTAAAATGGTTGACATCATAATAATTAAGAACAAACGCATAAAGATATAAAAGCCGCCTAATAATCCTAGCGATGTAATCGAAATGGGTCCCCAATTAAAATAAACCTGTCCTCCTGTTGTAAACAATATCTGAAAAATGACCGTAAAAAGAATAATCCATAGCATAGGCTTTAATCCCTTAAAGAAAAAACTAAGCTTCAACCGACTCAATTTGATGCCTATTAACAATACTAGAAATAAAGTTCCATATCCTACTACATTATTTGCAAAAAAAACAAGTAAAATAAAATAGAAAGTAGCAATCAATTTAGTGCGAGGATCGAGCGCATGAATCCATGAATCAATTTGAATATAGCGGCCGATTAATATCTTATCATTCATTAGCGCTAGCCTCCCAATCATTTTGTTGATGATTAATGTCAATTAGAATCTCTGCTAGTTGTTCTACTGTTAGAGGAGATTGCTTAATTTTTTTCATGAGATCTTCAGGAATTTTATCATCTAATAAATCAATAAACGCTAAAGTCTGTGGTAAACCTAATTGCTTTTCTCTCAACCATTCGGGATCAGAGAATACTTCTGAAGGAGTTCCTTGCTTAACAATCTGGCCATTTTCCAAAACCACCACATTATCGGCATACTTGGCCACATCATCCATCTGATGAGTAACTAATACGAGAGAAAGATGATAGTCCTTTTGCAATTGCATAAACATTTCCAGCATGGTGATTTGTCCCAGTGGATCCAGACCAGCCGTTGGCTCATCTAAAATTAAAACTTCTGGTTGCAATGCCAGTACACCGGCGATAGCAACTCTCCGCATTTGACCTCCACTTAAATCAAATGGTGACCGCTCAAAAAGTTCTTCATCGATTCCCACTAAACTTAGCATATCACGGGCAATTCGCTCGGCTTCTTCTTTAGAAACACCAAAATTTTGTGGACCGAACATAACATCTTTTAACACTGTTTCTTCAAAGAGTTGACTTTCGGGAAATTGAAAAACTACACCTATTTTTTTTCTTAGTGCTTTAAGGTTTTTATCTTTTGATTCGGATGTGATCACCCGACCGTCAATAATCAATTTGCCCCTAGTTGGTTTTAATAAGACGTTTAGGTGTTGGATAAGGGTAGATTTACCTGATCCTGTATGACCTATAATAGCTGTGACTTTTCCTTGTGGGATTTCTAAATCAATCCCTTTAAGTACAGGAACTTCAAAGGGGGTTCCTGGCGAATAAGTGAAATCTACTTGTTCAAATACGATTGAGATAGCCATTCTGCCATTTCCTCCTCTGTTAAGTAGTAGTCTGGGACATCCATTCCCTTTTCTTTTAGTTGCAAACGTAATTTCTCAGCAAAAGGAAGATCTAAACCCATTTCAATTAGGGATGTACCCATAGAAAAAATGTTAGCAGGAATATCTTTATAAATTACTTTTCCTTCTTTTAAAACGATGATTTGATCAGCTAGACTGGCTTCATCAATATCATGAGTAATGGAAATGACCGTCAATCCATACTTTTCTTTGATTTCTCGAACGACTTCGACCACTTCTTTACGTCCTAAAGGATCCAACATAGCCGTTGATTCATCCATGATGATAATGTCTGGACGTAAAGCAACAACTCCAGCAATGGCAATTCTTTGTTTTTGCCCACCTGAAAGTCTTGCTGGCTCTTTTTTTAAGAAATCAAGCATTCGGACTTGTTGAACAGCTTCTTTTACGCGAACTTTCATTTCTTCACGATTGACCCCGTTATTTTCAAGACCGAAGGCCACGTCATCTTCGACAGTCGCACCGACGAATTGGTTATCAGGGTTTTGAAAGACCATACCAACTGATCGACGAATATCCCAAACAGTCTCTTCTTGTAACTTCATGCCTTTAACGTATATTTCTCCTTCGTAAGGCACTAGAAGACCATTAATCGTCTTTGAAAGAGTAGACTTGCCCGATCCATTCGGACCAATGAGCGCTACCCATTCCCCTTTATTGATACTTAAAGAGATATCCTTAATAGCGTCTTTCTCGGCACCAGGATACTGAAAAGAAACTGAATCGATTCGGATAATTTCTTCTTTCATTATTGTCTCCTTAAAAGATATTCTTATATTAATAGTTAAAGTCGTTTGCTTTCCTTAACTATTAATACAAGTTTTATGTATAAAAAAAACACTTGAAGATGATAGCAGGATTGAGATTAGAAATTCGGCTAATCCCAATCCACCAATTATATTGGTTGCTATAGAGCTAGACTCCTCGATTATCTCTTGAAATCATAACACTCTCCATCATCAAAGTGAATTAGTCAACTTAAGAAATAGCGTTATCTTAAACTAGCTCTAAGATAACCATCGGTGCACCGTCGCCACGACGAGGACCTTTCTTAAGGATACGTGTGTATCCACCATTACGTTCAGCGTAACGCTCAGCATAAGTATCAAACACACGATTTAATACAGTCTCAACCACTACCTCATCACCTTCGATACGAGCATCTGCAATTTCATTGCGTAAGAATGCTGCTGCACGACGACGAGAAGCTAAATCACCTTTTTTACCCAGAGTGATCATTTTATCAACTGTCTTACGAACTTCTTTAGCGCGGGCTTCAGTTGTTTCGATACGCTCGTTGATAATCACATCTGTCGTTAAATCACGTAGTAAAGCCTTACGTTGTGAACTCGTACGACCTAATTTACGATATGACATTCAGTTTCCTCCTTTACTCTCTACTAGTCTTCTTCACGTAAGCTTAATTCTAAACCAGCTAATTTATTTTTCACTTCATCTAATGACTTACGGCCGAGGTTACGAACCTTCATCATTTCAGCTTCGGATTTATTAGTTAGCTCTTGAATTGTATTTATTCCGGCACGCTTTAGACAATTATAAGATCGAACAGACAGATCAAGTTCTTCTATCGTCATGACAAGAACTTTTTCTTTTTCTGCTTCTTCTTTTTCTACCATAATTTCAGTATTACGTGCTTCATCATTCAAATCTACAAAGATATTTAAATGTTCAGTTAAAATTTTTGCAGCTAAACTTAGAGCTTTTTCTGGACTTATTGACCCATCGGTCCATATATCCAATGTAAGCTTATCATAAATATTTCGCTGTCCAATCCGAGTATTTTCAACTTGATAGTTTACTTTTTTGATTGGAGTGTAGATCGAATCAATCGGCAATACACCAATTGGTGTATCTTCTCGCTTATTATGTTCACTTCGAACAAATCCACGACCATTTGACACATTCATTTGCATATTCAATTGAGCACCTTCTGCTAAGGTACAAATATACAAGTCAGGGTTTAGGATTTCGATTTCATTATCATGAATAATATCTGCTGCTGTTACTGTTTTAGGACCTGCAACATTTAATTCGATCACCTTATCTTCTTCTGTATGTGTATTGAAAGCTACTTCTTTTAAATGCAAAATGATGGTTGGAACGTCTTCAACCACGCCTTTTATTGTAGCAAATTCATGAACTACGCCTTCAATTTGAACACTTGTAATCGCTGATCCTGGTAATGAAGATAACAAAATTCTACGTAATGAATTTCCAAGGGTTGTTCCATAACCACGTTCAAGTGGCTCAACGACAATTTTACCATACTTAGCATCGTCACTGATTTCAATCGTTCTAATATCTGGTTTTTCAATTTCGATCATCGATTATTTGCCCCTTTCAAAACGTTTGTCGCGATGATAATTTCGTTTCTAAACGGATTCTACACAATTATCATTATACACGGCGACGTTTTGGTGGACGGCATCCGTTGTGTGGAATTGGTGTAACATCACGAATAGCTGTAACATCTAATCCAGTTGCTTGTAATGAACGGATTGCAGACTCACGACCTGAACCTGGACCTTTAACAGTTACTTCGACTGTCTTCATGCCATGATCCATTGCTCCTTTAGCTGCAACCTCAGATGCCATTTGCGCTGCAAATGGAGTTGCTTTCTTCGAACCACGGAATCCAAGTGATCCAGCTGATGACCATGAAACAGCATTTCCATTCACATCAGTGATCATAACAATCGTATTGTTAAAGGTTGAACGAATATGAGCAATTCCTTTTTCAATATTCTTTTTAACACGACGACGACCTCTACGTGCTTGTTGTTTTGCCATGAATTTTAACCTCCTTTGTTAAGTTCTATCTAATTGGTTTCTTAGGACCTTTACGAGTACGTGCATTATTTTTAGTGTTTTGTCCACGTACAGGTAAGTTACGACGATGACGGATACCTCTTAATGAACCAATATCTTGAAGACGTTTGATGTTCATGCTGACCTCACGACGTAAGTCTCCTTCAACACGAATCTTATCAATGATTTCACGGATACGATCCAATTCGTCGTTCGTTAAATCTTTTACACGTGTATCTTCAGAAACATTTGCCTCTTCTAAGATTTTCTTAGCAGTTGAGTTGCCGATACCGAAGATATACGTTAAAGAAATAACCACACGTTTTTCGCGGGGAATATCTACTCCTGCAATACGAGCCATGCAATTTCCTCCTTCTTAATTATTATCCTTGACGTTGTTTGTGTTTTGGATTTTGACAAATCACCATAACTTTTCCTTTACGGCGAATAACTTTGCATTTTTCACAAATTGGTTTTACTGATGCTCTAACTTTCATTATACTCCTCCTTATTTCGTAGACTACTTAAAGCGATAGGTAATGCGGCCACGAGAAAGGTCATAAGGGGATAATTCAACAGTGACTTTATCTCCAGGTAGAATACGGATATAATTCATACGGATTTTACCAGAGACGTGTGCTAATATTTCATGACCATTCTCAAGTTCTACCTTGAACATAGCGTTCGGTAGAGTTTCCATAATAATACCTTCTACTTCAATTACATCATCTTTTGCCATTCACTTACCTCCTATGGACGAAGTTTTATAATTTACTTAACACTTCTTGAATCTTGCTATAAACTTGATCGATAGAATTTTCTCCACTCACTCGGTGCAACAATCCAAGTTCTTCGTAATAAGCTAGAATTGGTTGAATCGATTCCATTTGGAGATTAATACGATGAGCAACTTTTTCAGGTTTATCATCTTCACGTTGATAGAAGTCATGAGCGCCACATGAATCACATGTGTTCTCTACTTTTGGTGGATTATAAATCTTATGGTAACTTGCTCCACAAGATCCACAGATAATTCTTCCACTTAAGCGTTCTTTTAGAACTTCAGGAGCCACATCAATGTAAATAACGGCATCGATTTTAGAATCGAGGCTTTCAAGGTTGTCACTTAAAGCGCGGGCTTGTTGTAAAGTTCTTGGATAGCCATCCAACATAAAGCCATTTTCTTTTACGTCGCTTTGATTTAAACGTTCTTTAACAAGTCCGTTAGTAATTTCATCTGGAACGAGATTACCATTGTCGGTATATGATTTCGCCTCTAGTCCTAGTGGCGTCTCATCTTTAATCGCTTGCCTGAATATATCGCCAGTAGCAATATGGACAACCGGATAGTCTCGAGTAATTTGTTCACTCTGAGTTCCTTTACCAGCCCCAGGTAAACCCATTAATAATATATTCATTAATTAATCATCCTTTATATTTGTCTATTACGCAATTATAAATTCAAGAAACCTTGATACCGACGTTTAATCATACGACCTTCAATTTGCTTAGCTGTTTCAATCGCTACTCCAACTACAATTAGCAAACTTGTACCTGACAAAGCAATATTAGCGGGAACTTTCCAAATGAAGCTCACGACAATTGGTAATAGTGCAATCACTGTTAAGTAAATTGAACCTACACCACTCAAGCGATTAATTAAACGAGTAATGTAATCTTCAGTATCTTTTCCTGGCCGTACACTCGGAATATATGCAGCTTGTTTCTGTAAGTTTTCAGCTACCTTTTCTGGATTCACTTGAATTAATGAATAGAAGAAGGTGAATGCGATTAAAAGAATTGTATAGAATACCGCACCATACGGATGCTGAATGTTTAATACCTTGCTAAGTAATTCCATCACGCCACCTTCAGGATTTGGATTAATTAAACCGATAATCGTTTGAGGCGTAGTTAAAAATGATGTCGCAAAGATGACTGGAATAACTCCAGCAGAGTTAATTTTTAGCGGCAAATGCGCCATATGTCTAGCGCCAGATACTTTTTTGGAGTGGTGGATCGGGATGCGACGCTGAGCCCTTTCCATTATGACGACAATGGTTGTCATAACAATAAGAGCTAGAACAACTCCTAAACCAATTAGAATATTGATTCCCAATTTGTCGCCAGCTCCAATGATCATCGTATTCACAAAAGCGACAACTTCCTGTGGAATTTGTGCTAGAATACCTGACATAATTAAAATAGAAATCCCATTACCGACACCCTTACGTGTAATTTGTTCACCTAACCAAACGAGTAACATGCTGCCAGCTGTTAAGACAAGAGCAATTGTTAAATAGGTGGAAGGTTGTGGATTCTTAATTAAACCTAAACCGGACATACGGTTTAAACCATATGAAAGACCAGCTGATTGGATATAGCCTATGACTATGGCTAAGTATATCGTCCACTGGTTTAATTTACGTCGTCCCACTTCACCTTGCTTGGCCCATTCAGTAAACTTTGGAATAATATCCATTTGTAAGAGTTGAACAATAATGGAAGCTGTAATATAAGGCGAGACTCCCATAGCAAACAGTGAATACCGGCCTAAGGCTCCTCCACCAAATGTGTTTAAGAGCCCCAAAAGACCATTACTTGCTATTGAATCTAAAACTTTCGCATTTACTCCTGGCATAGGGATATGCGATCCTAATCTAAAGATTGCTAAAATAAACAAGGTGAAAAGAATTCTTCTTCTAACATCTCGCGAACTAAAAGCATTCTTAATAAATGTGAACATTAGATCACCTCGATTGAACCGCCAGCTGCAGTAATAGCTTCCTCTGCAGTTTTAGAGAACTTGCTAGCTTGAACAGTCAATTTTTTCTCTAAGTTACCCTCACCTAAGATTTTTACTCCTGATAATTCTTTTTTAATAACACCTGATTCAATCAATAAAGCCGGTGATACAACGGTTCCCTCGTCGAACATATTTAATGTCTCAAGATTAACAATTGCATAGTCTTTACGATTAACATTAGTGAAACCACGTTTTGGCAAACGTCTGAATAGAGGTTGTTGTCCTCCTTCAAATCCTAACCGTACACCGCCACCTGAACGCTGTTTATGTCCGCCTTGTCCACGACCAGCTAATTTACCGTTACCTGAACCTTGTCCACGACCTACACGGTTACGTTCCTTGCGCGCACCTTCAGCGGGTTTTAATGTGTGTAATTTCATATTGGCACCTCCTTATACTAGTATACTAGATTTAAGCTTCTTTTACTTCTACTAAGTGACTAATTGTTTGGAGCATTCCACGAATAGCTTCATTATCAGGTTTTATAACGGTTTTATAAGTTTTTGTTAACCCTAAAGCTTTGGCAGTAGCTACATGATTCTTTTTACGACCAATTAGGCTACGTTTTAAAGTGATTTCTAAGTTTGCCATGGACTTTCCTCCTAACTTAATAATTCTTCTACTGTTTTACCACGCAATTGAGCCACTTCTTCAACCACTTTTAGTTGCTTCAAAGCTTCAACAGTCGCGCGAATCATATTAATAGGTGTATTAGAACCTAATGATTTAGAAGTTACATCAGCAACACCTGCTAATTCCATAACGGCACGAACAGGCCCTCCTGCAGCCACTCCAGAACCGGCTTGTGCTGGTTTAAGCAGAACGCGTCCACCACAGAATTCACCGATAACTTCATGAGGAATCGTTGTTCCTGCCATTGGGACAGTTACTAGGTTTTTCTTAGCCGCTTCGATTGCCTTACGAATTGCTTCTGGAACTTCTTGAGCTTTACCGGTTCCAAAACCAACGTGTCCTTCTTTATCTCCAACAACTACAAGTGCTGAGAAACGTAAACGACGTCCACCTTTTACAACTTTAGTTACTCGGTTAATCGCTACTACACGTTCTTCAATTTCACCTAAATTTTCTGGTTTAATATTAACCATCGATCGGTTTCCTCCTTTTCTTAAAATTCGAGTCCATTTTCACGTGCAGCTTCAGCTAAGGCTTTAACACGTCCGTGATAGATATATCCGCCACGGTCAAATACTACGACTTTAATTCCTTTTTCAGCAGCGCGTTCAGCAATTAATTTTCCAACAGCAGAAGCTTGTTCTGTTTTACTTGCCTTAGCTACTGACTCATCTTTACTAGAGGCACTTGCTAGCGTCACACCCGCTACGTCATCAATTAATTGAGCGTAGATGTTTGTATTTGAACGAAATACGTTTAAGCGTGGGCACTCAGCAGTACCAGAAATCTTATTACGAATACGATTATGGCGTTTTTTACGCGACTTATTTTTATCTGGTTTAGTAATCACAATGGTCACCTCTTTAATTTAATTTTGAATTTAATTTGATAAATAATTCGATTATTTACCAGTTTTACCTTCTTTGCGAATAACATATTCATCAACATAACGAATTCCTTTGCCTTTATATGGTTCAGGTGGTCGAATGCCACGAATATTAGCTGCTAATTCGCCAACTTTTTCTTTATTATAACCGTTAACAATGATTTGTGTGTTTGAAGGAACTTCAAATGATACACCTTCTGAAGCTTCAAACTCAACCGAGTGTGAAAGACCTACGTTTAGAACTAACTTAGTACCTTGTAATTGAGCACGATATCCAACACCAATTAATTGAAGTTCTTTTTTAAAGCCTTCAGAAACACCAACAACCATATTATTAATTAAAGAACGGGTTGTTCCATGTAATGAGCGATTTACTTTTGAATCGTTTGGACGGCTAAATGTAATCTCTGATTCATTAATTTCAATCTTGATGTTTGGACTAACTTCTCTAGTTAATTCACCTTTTGGTCCTTTGACAGTCACTGTATGACCATCCATTGAAACGGTTACGCCAGCTGGAATTGTTACGGGATTATTTCCTATACGACTCACAGGGGCTGCACCTCCTTTAATTTTATAAGTTTTACCAAATATAAGCTAACACTTCGCCACCAATACCTTGTTGACGAGCTTCTTTATCTGTTATCACACCATTTGATGTTGAGATAATTGCAATCCCTAAACCATTTAGTACTTTAGGAATATCTTCTGACTTAGCATAAATACGTAATCCTGGTTTAGAAATACGCTTGATACCAGTAATAACCTTTTCATCATTACGGCCATACTTCAAGAAGATAGTGATTTCATTTTGTTTGTTATCTTCAGTGATTTCAAAGTTTTTGATGAAACCTTCTCTTTTTAAGATTTCAGCAATCGCAACTTTAGCATTTGAAGAAGGTGCAGATACTATTTTATGTCCTACACTGTTTGCATTACGAATTCTTGTTAGAAAATCTGCAATTGGATCTGTCATTGCCATGTGGATTTACCTCCTTTGATTAATTATATATTTCTTACCAGCTTGCTTTTTTAACGCCTGGAATTTGTCCTTTATAAGCAAGTTCGCGGAAGCAAATACGGCAAAGCTTGAACTTACGGTACACAGAGTGCGGACGACCACAACGTTCGCAGCGAGAATACTCTTGAACCTTGAACTTTGGTTTGCGTTGGTTTTTAATTCTCATTGATGTTTTAGCCAAAGATAATGCCTCCTTTATTTCTTGAATGGCATGCCTAATTCTTTTAGAAGGGCATGTGATTCTTCATCAGTGTTTGCAGTAGTTACAACAACAATGTCCATTCCACGTACTTTATCTACATTATCGTAACTAATTTCCGGGAAGATTAATTGTTCTTTAACACCTAGTGTGTAGTTACCACGACCGTCGAATGCACGGCTTGAAATCCCTTGGAAGTCTCTTACTCGTGGTAGTGCGACCGAGATTAATTTATCTAAGAAATCATACATTCTTTCGCCACGTAAAGTTACTTTTGCACCAATTGGCATGCCTTCACGTAAACGGAAACCAGCGATTGATTTCTTAGCTTTAGTAATGATTGGTTTTTGCCCAGAAAGTAAAGTTAATTCATCCACTGCTTTTTCTAAGTTTTTAGCATTTCCAGTTGCGTCACCCACACCCATGTTGACTACGATTTTCTCAACTTTTGGGACTTGCATAATTGAAGAATAATTAAATTGCTCTACCAATTTTGGGGCAACTTCATTAAGATATTTTTCTTTTAAACGATTTGTCATTTAAAGTTCCTCCCTTCTAATTAATTGATAGTTTTATCTGATTTTTTAGCAAAACGAACTTTTTTGCCATCTTCAAAGCGGTAACCTACACGACTTGCTTCGCCAGTTTCTGGATCCACTAATTGAACATTTGATACATGAATCGCTGCTGGGAATTCTTCAATTCCACCAGTTTGTGTTTGACTTGGCTTACGATGTTTCTTCGCAATGTTAATTCCTTCTACAACAACTCTATCTTCACTTGGAATACTTTTAATAACCGTACCTTGTTTCCCTTTATCTTTACCAGAAATCACAAGGACTTTATCTCCTGTTTTAATACGCATGAACTGTTTCCTCCTTTTTCTTAAAATTACAGAACTTCTGGAGCTAATGAAACAATCTTCATGAAGTTGTTATCACGCAATTCACGTGCAACTGGTCCAAAGATACGTGTCCCACGTGGGCTCTTATCGTCTCGAATAATTACACATGCATTTTCGTCAAACTTAATATAAGAACCATCCTTACGGCGAGCTCCTGATTTAGTTCGAACGATTACTGCTTTAACAACATCACCTTTTTTGACAACTCCACCTGGCGTTGCGTGTTTAACCGTTGCAACGATGACGTCGCCTATATTAGCTGTTTTGCGCCCTGATCCGCCTAACACTTTAATTGTCAACACTTCACGAGCTCCTGAATTATCAGCAACTTTTAATCGACTTTCCTGTTGAATCATTTCGTTATCCTCCTTCCGATTTTCGCAATTATTAGATAATTACTGCTTCTTCAACAATTTCTAATAAACGGAAGCGTTTCGTAGCAGATAATGGACGAGTTTCCATGATACGTACGATGTCGCCTTCTTTAGCTTGATTTAACTCATCATGAGCTTTATATTTCTTAGAATATTTTACACGTTTACCGTATTTAGGATGAATTTTACGTGTGTCTACTTGCACAGTAATGGTTTTGTCCATTTTATCTGACACTACACGTCCTTGGTAAACTTTACGTTGGTTACGTTCAGTCATTTAATATGTGCCTCCTTTGTCGTTTTTACTTAGACAATTCTTGCTCACGCAAGACTGTTTTTATGCGAGCAATAGATTTACGTACTTGACGTAAACGGGCAGTGTTTTCTAATTGTCCTGTTGCTAATTGGAATCGAAGGTTAAACAATTCTTGCTTGAATTCTTTTTCTTTTTCAACCATTTCAGCAGTGGATAATTCTCTTATTTCATTAATTTTCATTCGATTCACCACCATATTCTTCACGTTTTACAAATTTTGTCTTGATTGGCAATTTATGGGAAGCTAAACGGAAGGCTTCTCTAGCGATCTCTTCGCTCACACCGTCAATTTCAAATAGAACTTTTCCACGTTTTGTAGGTGCTACCCATCCTTCGGGTGCCCCTTTACCTTTACCCATACGAACACCAATAGCTTTACTTGTATATGATTTATGAGGGAAGATCTTAATCCATACTTTCCCACCACGTTTCATATAACGTGTCATAGCGATACGGGCAGCTTCGATTTGACGGTTGGTAATCCAACCTGTTTCTGTAGCTCTTAGACCGTATGATCCAAAGTCAACTTGCTTTCCACCTTTTGCTTCTCCGCGCATTTTACCACGGAATTCACGACGGTGTTTTACACGTTTAGGTACTAACATGATTAATTTCCTCCTCTCTGAGAGTTATTTTTAGTTGGTAAGATTTCACCACGACAAATCCATACTTTCACTCCAAGTTTTCCATATTGAGTGTCTGCTTCTTCCCAAGCATAATCAATATCAGAACGTAGCGTATGTAATGGAACTGTTCCTTCAGTATAGTGCTCAGTTCTTGCCATATCCGCACCATTTAAACGGCCAGAAACCATCGTTTTAACTCCTTTAGCGCCAGCTCTCATCACACGTTGGATGGCTTGCTTTTGAGCCCGACGAAATGCCACACGGTTTTCTAATTGTTGAGCGATATCTTCTGCAACTAATTTAGCATCTAATGCTGGTTCTTTAATTTCAACAATGTTTAATTGAACTTGTTTGCCGGTTAATTTATTTAGTTCAGCACGTAATACGTCGACTTCTGATCCACCTTTACCAATTACCATACCTGGCTTAGCTGTGTTAACAGAAACTACAACGCGGTTTGCTGCACGTTCAATTTGAATAACGGATACAGAGGCATCAGCTAATTTCTTGTAGAGATACTCACGAATCTTGATATCTTCGTGTAAATAGTCTGCATATTGCTTGTCTGCGTACCATTTAGTATCCCAATCGCGGATGATGCCAACTCGCATTCCAATCGGATGTACTTTTTGACCCATTAATTAAGCCTCCTCTTTTTCTGATACCACAATTGTAATGTGGCTTGTACGTTTTAAGATCGGTGAAGCTGACCCTTTAGCACGAGGACGGAAACGTTTCATGGTTGGTCCTTCGTTAACGTATGCTTCACTTACATACAACGTTTCTAAATCTAAGTCATAATTATGTTCAGCATTTGCAATAGCTGACATTAATACTTTTTCTATAATTGGTGAACCAGCTTTTGGAGTGAACTTCAAAATAGCCATTGCTTCTCCAACTTGCTTGCCCCTGATAAGATCCATTACTAAGCGAGCTTTACGAGGAGCAATTCGAACTGTTTTTGCCATTGCCTTAGCAGATGTAATTTGTTCAGACATCTTATATACCTCCTCTTATTAGCGTTTCTTAGTTTTCTTATCTTGGTCAACGTGGCCTCTATATGTACGTGTAGGAACGAACTCTCCTAACTTATGACCGACCATATCTTCTTGGATAAATACAGGCACGTGCTTACGGCCATCATATACAGCAATTGTCATCCCAATAAAATTAGGGAAAATTGTTGAACGACGAGACCATGTCTTAATCACTTGTTTTTTTTGGGCATCTTGTTGAGCCTCTACCTTTTTCATTAAATGTTCATCTATAAAAGGTCCTTTTTTCAAACTACGAGTCACAATGTAGCCTCCCTTCAGAATTTATTGGTTATTATTTCTTACGTCCACGAATAATTAATTTGCTAGATTTCTTCTTAGCGTTACGAGTTTTAACACCCATAGCTTTTTTACCCCATGGTGTCATTGGTGATGGACGACCGATTGGAGTACGACCTTCACCACCACCGTGTGGGTGATCGTTAGGGTTCATTACAGATCCACGAACAGTTGGACGTTTTGATAACCAACGAGAACGTCCTGCTTTACCAATATTAATCAATTCGTGTTGTTCGTTACCAACTGTTCCGATCGTTGCACGGCAAGTTGATAAGATCATGCGAACTTCACCTGAGTTCAGACGAACTAGAGTGTATTTGCCTTCTTGTCCTAAAACTTGAGCACTTGTACCAGCTGAACGAATTAATTGTCCACCTTTTCCTGGTTTTAATTCCACGTTGTGAATAACTGTACCAACCGGAATATTAGATAGTGCTAAAGCGTTTCCTATTTGGATATCCGCATTGTCACCGGACTCAATTTTTTGGCCTACTTTAAGGCCTTTAGGTGCTAGAATATATGTTTTAACACCGTCTTCATAATGCACTAGAGCAATGTTAGCAGTACGATTTGGATCGTATTCAATTGTTTTAATTGTTCCGACTACTCCATCTTTATTACGTTTAAAATCAATCACACGGTAAGCACGTTTATTTCCACCACCGTGGTGACGTACGGTTATTTTTCCTTGACCATTACGACCTGCACGTTGTTTTTTTGACTCTAACAAGCTTTTTTCAGGTGTTTTTGTAGTGATCTCTGAAAAATCATATCCAGTCATGTTACGACGTCCATTAGTCGTCGCTTTATAATGTTTAATTGCCACTGCGTTACCCTCCTATTTTAATATTTTCCAGAATTACTCAGCGTCTTCGCCAAACAATTCGATCCGGTTTGAATCTTCTGTTAAGGTAACCACTGCTTTTTTGTACTTACGAGTGAAACCTTGATAACGTCCCATTCTCTTTGCTTTTCCATCTACATTAATAGTATTAACTTTCGCTACTTTAACACCTTCAAACATTGCTTCAACAGCTTGCTTGATGTGAGTCTTATTAGCACGACGGTCAACTTCGAAAGTATATTTATTATCATCAATGGCTAGCATTGATTGTTCGGTAATTACTGGACGTAATAAAACTTCTGATAATTGCATTATGCTAAAGCCTCCTCTACTGTTGAAAGCGCAGCTCTTGTAATTAAGATACGATCCGCATTAATTACATCTAAAACATTCACATTCAAATCATCAATCACTTTTACATTTGGAATGTTACGTGCAGATAAGTACGCTGTTTCATTTGCACCTTCTAAGATTAATAATGTTTTGCTATCAATATTTAAGTTGTTTAATACCGCTTTGAATTCTTTTGATTTTGGTGCGTCAAAGACTAATTCATCAACAACTGTTAACTTCTCAACCATAACTTTTTGAGATAGTACAGAGTTTAAGGCTAAACGACGCATTTTCTTAGGTAATTTGTAACTGTATGAACGAGGTGTTGGTCCAAAGACAATTCCACCGCCTACCCACTGTGGTGATCTAGTAGAACCTTGACGCGCACGTCCAGTTCCTTTTTGTCTCCACGGTTTACGTCCTCCACCGCTAACGGCTGAGCGATTTTTAACCGCGTGAGTCCCTTGACGTAGTGAAGCTCTTTGCATTACGACTGCTTCGAAAACTACCGCTTCATTAGGTTCAATTCCGAAGATTGCTTCGTTTAATTCAACTTCTCCTGCTTGTGTTCCATCTTGTTTAAATAATGTAACTTTTGGCATTTGCTCGTTCCTCCCCTCTTAGATATTATTTAACTGTTTTAATTGCTTGTTTAATTTCAACGAGTGACTTCTTAGCACCTGGAACGTTTCCTTTAATAAGAATCACATTGTTTTCGCTATCTATTGATACGATTTCCAAGTTTTGAATAGTGATACGTTCGCCACCAGTTTGTCCAGGTAATTTTTTACCTTTAAACACTTTAGAAGCGTCTGACGCCATACCCATTGATCCAGGACGACGGTGGTAACGAGAACCGTGAGCCATAGGTCCACGAGATTGTCCGTGGCGCTTAATAGCTCCTTGGAAACCTTTACCTTTGGATGTACCCGTCACATCGACGATGTCACCAACTGCGAATGTTTCAACTGTGATTTCTTGCCCTACTTCATATTCTCCTAGCTCAACATCACGAAATTCGCGAACGAAGCGCTTAGGAGTAGCATTAGCTTTTGCTACATGACCCTTATGTGGTTTGTTAGTCAATACTTCACGTAAATCTTGGTATCCTACTTGAACTGCTTCATAGCCATCTGTTTCAACTGTTTTAACTTGTAAAACAACGTTTGCAGGAGCTTGGATAACAGTAACAGGAATTAATTCACCATTTTCAGTAAAGTATTGAGTCATTCCGACTTTAGTTCCTAAGATTCCTTTGGTCATGAGTACACCTCCATTATTTTATTTTTTATAATTTGATTTCTACGTCCACACCACTTGGTAAGTCTAACTTCATTAAAGCGTCTACTGTTTTAGCAGTAGGGTTAACGATGTCGATCAAACGTTTGTGTGTACGCATTTCGAACTGCTCACGAGAATCTTTATACTTGTGTGTTGCACGAATAACTGTATAAACAGAACGGTCTGTTGGTAAAGGGATTGGACCCGATGTCTTAGCCCCTGTTCTTTGAGCAGATTCAACTATTTTCGCTGCAGAAACATCAAGAGCACGGTGCTCATATGCTTTTAAGCGAATACGAATTTTTTGATTTGCCATTTTTATTTCCTCCTTCGTCAATATAAAATATGTGACTTGCTCCACAAGAATTTCTAACAAACCAGCCCTTGGCAACTTGTCCTGGCGTGTCACAACCTCTCGTTTCACTGCATATCTCCCTCTTCTCGAGGGATTGTGCCCATTTCGGGGCAGAACCCTCCAATTGACACAACCGATATTATACCGAAGATAGATTGCTAATGCAAGCGATAATCAAAGCTTTCTTGAGTATTTATAAAAAAAGATAGCTTTTATGTTTTTTAGCTGCAGGAAAACTAATATCAATTTTCCTAGAAAAACATAATTGCTACCTTATTATATAGAGGATTTTAAATTATCTTACTTTAATTGTTTTTTAGCTTTTAAAGCAGCCACAGTAATGTAATTATACGGTTGGTTAAAGTGAGGTAGGAAGAAGGTATCTAATAAGGCCAACTTATCAATCGTAACTTCTTCTTGAATAGCTAGTGAAAACATATGGATTAATAAAGATACATCGTAATCTGAAGCTAGCTGAGCCCCTACTATCCGACGACTTGTCTTTTCATAGACAATTCTTATTTTGACTTGATGATTTTCAGGCATAAATCCGGGAAATTGTGTATCTTCATGTTCTACATAGTCTACATCAACACCTGCTAGTTCAGCTGCCTTTAACGTCAAACCAGTTGAGACTAATTTTAAGTTGAAAATATTAATTCCGTTTGATCCCTGTACACCAGCTCCTTCCAACTCAGTACCTGCAAGGTTATGAGCTGCAACAATACCTGATCGAACCGCATTAGAAGCTAAGGCAATGTATGTTGTATCCTGAATGGCATTGGAGTAATTGCTGGCACAGTCTCCAATCGCATAGACATCATCATCTGATGTTTTAAAATGGCGGTCTACAAGATATGCTCCACCTTCAAATAAGTCGAGATGGTCTTTACCTAACTCGGTATTCGCTTGGAAGCCGATTGAATTAATTACCACATCTGCTTCATAAGTGCCCTTATCTGTTCTCACAGCCTTAACTTTACCGTTTTCACCGATATATTCTTGAACTAATTCACCAAAATGTGTTGATATGCCATTACGCTCTAAGTTTTGGTCCATCATCTTAGCGAATTCAGGATCATAGTAACTAGCTAGTGAAGTTTTTTCAGCATCAAAAATGCGAACGTTTTTTCCACGTCTCTTAGCAGCTTCAGCAATTTCGACACCGATATAACCTGCACCAATTACACAAACATTTTTTGCCCCTTTATCTGCTAAGGCTTTATCAACCGCTTGTCCTTCTTGGAATAATTTTAAGAAGTGTAATCCTTCCAAATCATAACCCGGAAATTTAGGAGTGATTGGCAATGATCCTGTAGCTAAGATTAATTTATCATAGCTTTCCTCAAGTTTTTCGCCATCTTTTTTCAGAGCGTATACCTTTTTATTCGAAAAATCGATGTTAGAAACCTCAGTTTCAGTATAAATTCGGGCTCCTTTTTTAGCGAAAGCCTCCTCGTTTGTATAGAAAAGACCCTTATAATCATCAATTTGACGACCTACCCATAAAGCTGTTCCGCAGCCAAGATAAGAAAGATTTGAATTACGTTCCAACATCACAATTTCGTGCTCTGGATAATTTTCTAACAAAGTATTTGCCGCTGCTATTCCAGCATGGTTTGTTCCAATGATGATCACTTTCATAAATATTTCTGCCTCCAAATTGTTTTTTTCACAAGCTAATTGTACGCCTATATTTTACCATACTCTCGAAAATAAGACAATTTTTACCCTTCTTTTTATCATGTGCTTTCATTAAACATTTTAGCGTTTAAATAAGCAACACTATTAAACTTACATAGCGTTAAAAACAATAATTTTTGTGGCTTATTTTAGATTGACAAGTAATAGTGTGCATTATATAATACGATAAGTTGCACTACTTAAATTTTTAGGAGGTTTGTTGATGAAACGTGTTTATGCATTTGGTGAAGGAAATGCCAAAATGAAGGATCTATTAGGCGGTAAAGGAGCCAACTTGGCTGAAATGACTAGTCTAGGCTTCCCTGTTCCCCAAGGATTTACTATTTCGACTCAAGCATGTTTGGAATACTTAGAGGAAGCTAAGGGGTTAAAAACTGAGCTTAAAGATGAAATTGCCGAAGCCGTGAGCCATCTTGAAGAAATCTCAGGCAAGACCTTTAATGATCCAGAAAAATTATTATTAGTTTCCGTTCGCTCTGGAGCAAAAATCTCTATGCCAGGTATGATGGATACTATATTAAACTTAGGGCTTAACGATGAAAATGTCTTAAAATTAGCTCAAATCACCAACAATGAACGTTTCGCATACGACTGTTATCGTCGTCTTCTACAAATGTATGGGAACGTCGTTTATGAAATCGATATGGCTAAGTTTGAAAAAATTCTTAAGCAAGTTAAATTAGACAATCATTTGCACTATGATTACGAATTGACAGCTGAACACCTTAAAGGAATTGTTAAAGATTATCAAGCTATCTATCAAGAAGAATTGAACCATCCATTCCCTCAAGATGTTTACCAACAGATTTACGCAGCGGTTGAAGCTGTCTTCAAATCTTGGAATAATCAACGGGCTATTGTTTACCGTCGCTTAAACAATATTCCAGATGACTTAGGTACTGCTGTTAACATCCAAGAAATGGTCTTTGGTAATAGTGGCGAAACTTCTGGTACAGGTGTTCTCTTCACACGTAATCCCGCAAACGGTAAGCACGAATTATACGGTGAGTACTTAACTAATGCACAAGGAGAAGACGTAGTTGCTGGTATACGTACCCCTGTTTCAATTAATCGTCTACGTGACCAATTCCCTAACATCTATCAACAAATCATAGAATTAACTAAGAAACTTGAAAAGCACTATTCGGATATGCAGGATATTGAGTTTACGATTGAGGATAAAAAATTGTATATTCTGCAAACAAGAAATGGCAAGCGGACTGCTCAAGCAGCTGTCAAAATTGCGGTGGACTTTGTAAATGAAGGCATCTTATCACCCGACCAAGCCCTTCTAACTATTAATCCAGAATCCCTCCATACATTGCTACACCCTGCCTTTGATCCGAATGCTCTAAATCAAGCTGAATTAGTTTCTAAGTTGGGCTTGCCAGCCAGTCCGGGTGCTGCAACTGGACAAATCGTTTTTGATGCAGTCACTGCAAAAGAGTGGGCAGATGCTGGCAAATCAGTTATTTTAGTGCGTCATGAAACTTCACCTGAAGATATTGTGGGTATGAACTCTGCTAATGGCATTGTAACCAGTCAAGGAGGAATGACTTCTCATGCAGCGGTTGTTGCTCGCGGAATGGGTAAATGCTGTGTAGCTGGTTGTAGTGAATTGGACATCAATGAAGATAAGAAGACTTTATCTTATCCTGGTGGTCAACTAAATGAAGGAGATATCATTTCTGTAGACGGTACGACAGGATGTCTTTACATCGGTGAAATCCCAACAGTTGCAGGCGGAGCAAATGAAGACTTAGATAAGGTCTTAGAATGGTCTCGTCAGCATGCTCAATTAGCTATTCGTATGAATGCCGAAACAGCTTCAGATATTGAAAACGGTTTACGTTTTGGAGCAGTTGGTATTGGACTAGTTAGAACTGAACATATGTTCTTCCAAGAAGACCGTCTAATAGCCATCCGCAAATTCTTACTTGCCAAAAACCCTGCTGATCGTCAAACATCTTTAGATGCTATCCGTAATTTCCAAACCGAAGATTTTTCACATATCTTTGAGTTAATGCAAGAAAAACCAGTGGTAGTACGTTTGTTAGATGCTCCTTTACATGAGTTTTTACCGCATGGTCAAAATGAAATCAAACAAGTTGCTAAACAACTTCAAATTGATGCTTCTGAATTGAGTGACCGGGTGCAGTCTATGAAGGAAGTTAACCCTATGATGGGCCACCGTGGTTGTCGTATGGGAATGTCCTACCCTGACTTATATATCATGCAAGCAGAAGCAGTTATCCGATCAGCTATGAAAGTAGCAAAAGACGGTGTTAAAGTTAAACCAGAAATCATGATTCCTTTAGTGAGTAGTCAAGCTGAATTAATTCACTTGAAAGCAAAAATAAAAGAACACTTAGAAAATGTTCTAAAGCAAGAAAAGGTAAGTATGGAATTTACAGTTGGAGTAATGGTTGAAACACCTCGTGCATGCTTAATTGCCGATCAATTAGCAAATGACGCTGAATTCTTCTCGTTCGGAACCAATGACTTGACTCAACTAACCTTTGGCTACTCACGAGATGACGCTGGTAAATTCTTAAATCAATACCTTGACCAAGGCATTTTAAAAGATGATCCTTTCCAAACTATTGATACTTTTGCTGTTAAAGAACTTGTTGAGATAGCTGTAGAACGAGGACGATCCGTGAAAGAAAACTTGAAAATTGGTGTTTGTGGAGAACTAGGAGGAGACCCTCGTTCCATTGAACACTTCCACCAAGTAGGGCTTTCATATGTATCTTGCTCACCTTACCGTGTACCAATTGCACAATTAGCCGCTGCACAAAGCGCTATTAAAAACGTATAATTAATTAACTAGGAGGGGAACTATGAAACTTTCACCCCGACAAGAAGAAATCATCTCAATCGTTAAAGAAAATGAACCAATCACCGGCGACGAAATTGCTAGTAAGCTTGGTTTAACAAAATCAACATTGCGTAGTGATTTCGCTGTCTTAACCATGACGGGCATCCTCGATGCTCGTCAAAAAGTAGGCTATATTTATTCTGGATTAACTGAAAAATCCTTATTATATGAAGCATTTTCAGAGTATCTTGTTAAAGATATTATGGTCCAGGCTATCACAGTTACACCTGATACTACAGTCCAAAACGCAATTACTCACTTATTTATGTATGATGCTGGTTCTATCTATGTAATTGATGAAGAAGACCACAAGCTAGCAGGTATCGTGTCGCGTAAGGATTTACTCCGCTCAGCGATTGGTCAGTTAATGGATACACCCTTAACCATTATAATGACCAGAATGCCAAATATTATTGTCGCTCAACCCGATCAAACGGTGCTTGATGCGGCACGCCTAATATCTGAACACCAGATTGATTCACTGCCAATCGTAACCGCTGACTATGAAATACTTGGCAAAGTATCAAAAACTCATATCGTGAATCTTTTGGTTGAATTAAGCCAATCGGAGGAATAATATGTCAGTAACCAATTCTTACAAATTCTATGTCATTTCCGACTCTGTCGGTGAAACAGCCCTACGCGCTACCAACGCCGCTTTAGCCCAATTCCCAAAGTTAACCAACATCAGTTTAAAAAGATTTCCATTTATTAACACCCGGGATGAATTAAAACCCATACTTGAAGAGGCTGCTAAAGTGAATGCGATTTTAATCACTACTTTAGTTGATGAAGGTCTAGAAAATTACGCCAGTGAGTTCTCAAAGAAAAACGGATTAGATTATCATAATGTAATCCACCCCATTCTAGACCTTATTTCACAAAAAACAAATATGACAGCTACTGAAAAATCAGGAACCCTACATCGACTCGATGATCACTACTTCGATCGTATTCAAGCCATTGAATTTGCAGTGAAGTACGATGATGGTAAAAATCGTAAAGGATTCGAATTAGCTGACATTGTATTGCTAGGAGTTTCACGCTCTTCCAAAACACCTTTAAGTATGTACCTAGCTAATAAATCATATAAGGTAGCCAACTTACCAATTTTTCCAGAAGTTCACATTCCTGATGAAATCTATCAGGCTGATTCACGAAGAATATATGGTTTGATTGCCTCTCCTCTATATATCCAAAACATTCGTAAAAAACGAGTCGAAATGATGGGGTTAGGTGAAAAAGCTACTTACTCTTCACTTGAGAGAGTAAAGCAAGAATTGATGTTCGCAGATGATTTATATCATCAACTAGGTGCCACCGTGATTAATGTAGAGAATCAATCGATTGAAGAGTTATCTGAACAAATCATTGGTCACTATAATCGACTGATTCAATAAATCGTAATTACAATCACAAAAAAGCTCGCTCATTCAATTAAGAATAGCGAGCTTTTTGTTTTGATTAGTTTTAGAATCTTTGCTGTTCTTCTTCTTTTTCTTCGTGTTCAATGCTTTTTTCAATATTTTCTAGTTGACGTGCAGCAAAATCCTTACCACCTATTCCAACTGCAAGAGCGAAGGCAACAGCTACCGCACTAAGAATAATAATAAAGGCCGCGTTAACAATTGTTGGAGCAAACTTTAATTGGTTCAATGTCATGAAAATCGCCAATACAATAATAGCATAACGAACAAATTCTCCAAATACTTTACTACCAGAAACTTCTTTCAAAAAGCTTGCAAGAATATTACCACCAATTACTCCTACCGCTAAGATTAACGCCGCAGCTATTACATCAGGGATGTAGGCAATAATAGAAGTGCCTATCGCATTTAATACTTCTAAGTTAAGAACTGAAATAGCTTCGACAATAAAGAAAATAAGTAATAGTGATTTAGCCACTTGAGCAATCACGCTTGAAATTTGGATATGGCTTTCACCTTTAAAATTTAAATATTTTGAATATTGGTCGATACCAGATGTCTTTAATAGGCTTTCTAATAAATCACCTAACAATTTTGCAATGAAGCCACCGACAAAAACAAGAATAACTGCCACAATTATATTAGGAATTGCTGACATTACAGAGTTTAATACACCGACAATCGGTGCTGAAATAGTCTGAATACCTAGTGTTTCAAGGGCCACTGTTAAAATCGGAATAAATATTAAGACATAAACAACGGTCGAAAACACTTCAGCTAGATGTGTATCATTGACTCTTTCTTTTTCTTCCTGCCCCGTCATCTTACTATACCACTTATCTAAATTGAAACCTTCTAGTAAGTTTTGCGTTAACTGTTTAACAAACTTACAGAATAAGTTGCCAATGAATATAATTAAAACGGCTGCAATAATGTTTGGAATGTAAGCAAAAAACTTCGCAAACATATTAGATATTGGATCAACAACCCCTGCCAATCCTAATCCATTTAAAATGAAAGGTACAAAGAAAAGTACAATAATAAAATATAATAAAGTGCCTATTGTTTCTAAGAAGGCATTAGATTCCTCATCGGTTCTAGCTAACCCCCATTTTTGTAATTTCAAGTCAAAGTCGATACTCTCCATAGCCTTAATCGCATATTTTCTCGCAAAATGCGCCAAAATCAATGCTGCTATTAATAAAAGTAATGAGCCTATTATTCCAGGAATAGAGCTAACAACACTGTTAAAATCCATCGTCATTCCCCTTTCTAAATTTTATTTACTTTTAGTATAGCATGATTAAGCTTGATACAACAAACATTAATCTAAAATAAAAAAGCCAAGTACTTTGCTTGGCTTTTGTTCTTAATATTTAATTAAGCATTAATTTTAGTAACAGTACCTGCACCTACAGTACGTCCACCTTCACGAATTGAGAAACGAGTTCCGTCTTCGATAGCGATTGGGTGAATTAATTCTACTGTCATAGATACGTTGTCACCAGGCATAACCATTTCAGTTCCTTCTGGTAATTCTACAACACCTGTTACGTCAGTTGTACGGAAGTAGAATTGAGGACGATAGTTAGTAAAGAATGGTGTATGACGTCCACCCTCTTCTTTAGAAAGTACATATACTTCCGCTTCGAACTTAGTATGTGGAGTAATAGTTCCTGGAGCTGCTAATACCTGTCCACGCTCAATATCATCACGTGTAACTCCACGTAATAATGCACCAATGTTGTCCCCTGCTTCAGCATAGTCTAACATCTTACGGAACATTTCTACACCAGTTACTGTAGACTTCATAGTATCTTCAGCGATACCTACAATTTCAACTTCGTCACCTACACGAACTTGTCCACGTTCAACACGTCCTGTAGCAACTGTACCACGACCAGTAATAGAGAATACGTCTTCGACTGGCATCATGAATGGCTTGTCAGTGTCACGCTCTGGTTCTGGAATATATGCATCTACTTCTTCCATTAGCTCTAATACTTTAGCTTCATAAGCTTCGTCGCCTTCTAAAGCTTTAAGAGCAGAACCTGCGATTACTGGAATGTCATCTCCTGGATAGTCGTATTCTGATAACATGTCACGAACTTCCATTTCAACTAATTCTAATAATTCTTCATCGTCAACCATGTCTACTTTGTTTAAGAAGACTACGAAGTAAGGAACTCCTACTTGACGCGATAATAAGATGTGTTCACGAGTTTGTGGCATTGGGCCATCAGCTGCAGATACAACCAAGATCGCACCGTCCATTTGAGCAGCACCAGTGATCATGTTCTTAACGTAGTCCGCGTGTCCTGGAGCGTCAATATGTGCATAGTGACGGTTAGCAGTTTCATACTCGATATGAGAAGTGTTGATTGTGATTCCACGTTCTTTTTCTTCTGGAGCGTTATCGATTGAAGCATAGTCCTTAGCTTCACCGAATCCGTTTTTAGCTAATACAGTCGCGATTGCAGCTGATAAAGTTGTTTTTCCGTGGTCAACGTGTCCTAAAGTACCAATGTTAACATGCGGTTTCGTACGTTCGTATTTTTCTTTTGCCATTTGAGTAAATCCCCCTAATTTTAAAGTGTTTATAGATTATGTAATCTATCAAAATTATTATACCAAAGATATTGAAGTGAATTCAACGGATATTTCCCTTAACCTTGGTCTTTCTTCTTAATAAGCCTTTATTGCTTATGATTAATTTTCTGAAGACCCACCGTATTTTTTGATGATTTCTTCAGCGATTGATTTTGGAACATCTTCGTAGTGGTCGAATTGCATTGTAAATGTACCACGACCTTGAGTTGAAGAACGTAAAGTCGTTGCGTAGCCAAACATTTCTGATAAAGGAATGAATGATTTAACAATTTGTGCGTTTCCACGTGTTGAAGTACCTTCAATACGTCCACGGCGAGAGTTCACGTGTCCCATAACATCTCCTAAATATTCTTCAGGAACTGTTACTTCAACAGCCATCATTGGTTCAAGGATTGAAGGTTGTGCTTTCTTAGCAGCAGCCTTAAGTGCCATTGAAGCCGCAACCTTATAAGCTGTTTCAGAAGAGTCAACATCGTGATAAGATCCATCGTAAAGCTTAGCTTTGATATCTACTAATGGGAATCCTGCTAGGACACCATTTTCCATCGCATCTTTCAATCCTGCTTCTACTGCTGGAATGTATTCACGAGGAACAACCCCACCAACAATCGCATTCTCAAACTCAAAGCCAGCGCCTTCTTCATTTGGTTCAAATTCGATCCAAACGTGACCATACTGACCTTTACCACCTGATTGACGAACGAATTTACCTTCAGCTTGTGTCGCGGCACGGAAGGTCTCACGGTAAGAAACTTGTGGTGCACCAACCGTAGCTGAAACTTTAAATTCACGTTTTAAGCGGTCAACGATGATATCTAAGTGTAATTCTCCCATTCCGGCAATAATTGTCTGACCAGTCTCATGGTCAGTTGAAGCACGGAAGGTTGGATCTTCTTCAGCTAACTTAGCTAAGGCTAAGCCCATCTTATCTTGGTCAGCTTTTGAATCAGGTTCAATCGCTACCTCAATAACTGGATCAGGGAATTCCATTGATTCAAGAATAACTAAGTTATCTGGGTCACATAAAGTATCTCCAGTTCCTGTATTCTTAAGACCAACAGCTGCAGCAATATCTCCCGAGAATACTTCAGCAATTTCCTCACGAGAGTTAGCGTGCATTTGTAAGATACGACCTACACGCTCACGCGAATCTTTAGTTGCGTTTTGAACATATGAACCAGATGCCAATGTTCCTGAGTAAACACGGAAGAAAGTTAAACGACCAACGAATGGGTCTGTCATAACTTTGAAGGCTAAAGCTGCAAATGACTCACTGTCATCCGCATGGTGTTCAATTTCCTTTTCACTTCCTGGTTCGAAACCAATAATTGGTGGAACATCTAGTGGACTTGGTAAGTAATCAATAACACCATCTAGTAATAATTGAACCCCTTTGTTTTTGAAGGCTGTACCACAGAAGACTGGGTATAAGTCAACATTAACTGTTGCTTTACGGATAGCTTTTTTCAAAACATCTTCAGGAATTTCTTCCCCTTCAAGATAAGCCATCATAATTTCTTCATCAGTATCAGCTACTGCTTCAACTAAAGTTGTATAATATTCAGCAGCTTTTTCTTGATATTCTTCTGGGATATCTGTTTCTTCTATTTCTGTCCCCAAATCGTTATTATAAATATATGCTTTTTTATGAACAATATCGACGATTCCTTTGAATTCATCTTCAGATCCGATTGGAACTTGCATAGCTACTGCATTTGCGTCTAAGCGCTCATGAAGGGTTCTTAGTGAATATTCAAAGTCAGCTCCCATTTTGTCCATTTTATTAACAAATACAATACGAGGTACTCCATAGGTAGTAGCTTGACGCCAAACTGTTTCAGTTTGAGGTTCTACACCTGATTGAGCATCTAATAAGGCAACCGCTCCATCCAATACACGTAATGAACGTTCAACCTCAACCGTAAAATCCACGTGTCCTGGTGTATCGATGATATTTACACGGTGTTCTTTCCATTGAGCTGTTGTTGCAGCAGAAGTAATGGTAATACCACGTTCTTGCTCTTGCTCCATCCAGTCCATTTGAGCTCCACCATCGTGGGTCTCACCGATCTTATGGATCTTACCGGTATAATACAAGATACGTTCAGTAGTCGTTGTCTTACCAGCATCTATATGGGCCATAATTCCAATGTTACGAGTTTTCTCAAGAGAAAATGCTCTTTTTCCCATGTATATTTACCCCTCTTTCCTTTTTTGAATCATTATCTGTTAACAAAGAATCACTAAGTTAACAATACCATTATAAATCTTACCAGCGATAATGCGCAAAGGCTTTGTTAGCTTCTGCCATTTTATGCATATCTTCACGCTTACGTACAGAAGCACCTGTATTGTTTGCTGCATCCATAATTTCACGTGCTAGACGTTGTTCCATGGTTTTTTCACCACGTAAACGAGAATATGTCACTAACCAACGAATCGCTAAAGTATAACGACGCTCAGGTCTTACTTCAACTGGTACTTGATAGTTAGAACCCCCAACACGACGAGCTTTAACTTCTAATAATGGCATGATGTTTTCAATGGCTTGTTCGAAAACCTCCATTGGATCTTGGCCTGTTTGTTCACGGATTACATCAAATGCACTATATAAAATAGATGATGCTTTACCTCGCTTACCGTCAACCATTAAACGGTTGATTGTGCGAGTTACTACTTTAGAATTATAAATTGGATCTGGTAACACTTCACGTTTAGGAATATTCCCTTTACGAGTCATTTAAACTCCTCCTTTCGAAAAATCGGTGATTGTTATAATTATGATTTAGGTTTCTTAGTACCGTATTTAGAACGGCTTTGCTTACGGTCATTAACACCGGCAGTATCCAGCGCTCCACGAACGATATGGTAACGTACCCCTGGTAAGTCTTTCACACGTCCGCCACGGATTAGTACCACACTGTGCTCTTGCAAGTTATGGCCTTCACCTGGAATATAAGCTGTTACTTCCATAAGGTTAGATAAACGAACACGGGCATACTTACGTAAAGCAGAGTTCGGTTTCTTAGGAGTCATAGTCCCTACACGTGTACATACCCCACGTTTTTGCGGAGACATTGTTTTTGTGTTAGAACGTTTGAAGCTGTTGTAACCTACGTTTAATGCGGGTGAATTTGATTTACTTACTTTTGATTTACGAGGTTTATTAACCAATTGATTAATTGTTGGCATCAAAAGTCCTCCTTCCATTATTTTCTTAGTCCACACATCCAAGTGTGTCATTTATAAATATAAATTTTCCGCAGGCTTGAAATTTTCAAAACTGCGCTTCAGGGTGAATCTATAGCAGTCAGCACGACTGAGTTTCAGGTATCTGTCAATAAAAACACCTTTATTATCTTACCATGTAGTTTTTTCCTCGTCAATTAAATTTCGCATATATTTTAAAAACTTTTCTAGAGTTGTCAAACATATGTTACACAAGGTGCTTCTAAATGGGCATGCTTATGTCTTAGCGTCTAGCCCTCAAATTCTTTACTTTTGTCAAAGAGGAAAGCGGAGCAATCCTTGACAGAAATAAAGCCTAAAATAGGATGCATGCTAGCAACTAATTCTTTAAATCCTAAAAACTTAGAGCAAACCCCGCTAAAGTAACTGCTACATAGTAGGTATAAAACTTGTCGGGTTGCTTACTAGATAGGCGATGCGCACAAGCGAAAGTAAACTGAAGGCGCAGGGCATCACCACTGATAACAACTGCCATGGAAAAACCCGTTATAAAACACATTGAAAAATAGTTTAAGCTAGGCAAAATTATCGAAGGGAAAAGCTGATTGAGTTCTTGACTCATCACTTCAATCTTTTCAAAATCAAACCGATAGTTAAATAAAGTATCGATAAAAACTAGGATAATAAAATAATTAAGACCGGCGTAAAAAAACAATAATTTGTTGGATTTTTCAAAATCAAAGGATGCAATAATCAAAACTAAAAGAACACACAAGGCGCTACCCCAAATGCTATTTAAATTAAATTGCTGCTGCAAACTAGCTCCGGACAATAGCACCCATTAAGGCATGCATGAGCCCTACCAAGAATAGGCCGAATAGGCCAACAGAACCAAAACTAATAAAACATTGCAGTAGCTCTTGGCCTGAAGTCAGTCTCGTCCCTGTTACTACTCCCACATAGGCAAAAGCTATCGTCAATGTCTTTCGATTCAAATAGAAACACTCCTCTATCTATTTAAACAATTAAAAAGCGATGCATAACTATGGAATCATGCATCGCTTTCATTCTATTACATGGCCCAAAATGTTTGGTAATCTTTTGCTATAAAGGGATAAATTCATCTCTTTTTTAGTACCTTAAAAGAGCAGAAAACTGTTGTTTAATCCCTTCAACTTTTTCCAAAACGAGAGAAATTTTAACCCCTTGATCCATGGCTTTGATCACCCAATGATTTAAAGCCTCTCCATCTAATAAGTTGTCTGTAAAGTATTGAATCACCCATTCTTCGATACGCCCTTCATGGATCAGCCCTTTAATCTCTTCAAAATCATGAATGACTTTCCCTTGATTACGAGCTTTTTCAATTTGATCAATCTTTTCTTTTGCGAATTCTTGCTGATTTTGACTAAGGGTCTCTTTTAAAAGTTTGGTTTTCGCTTTAGCATCCAGGGATTGGAAGGGTTTGTCGATTGTTGAATCATAATAAATAGCGGTGTTTTCATTAACTTTTTGGTAATGGCCTATGTTCTCAACTGTTCCTGCTAATAAAATTGGCCGGTGATAATGTTTAGCTACTTCTTGCATTTTTTTATGCAAGTAATTGAAATATTTTGCGCGATCTAGATCTTTTTCTTCTGGAGTAGCTCGGTGTCCATGATGCATACCAGGCTCTTGACGTCCGCCATAAGAGTGTACATTGACTTGAGAGTCAGCGTCTAAATCATCATAAATCTCTGAAAAGTCTTTCACTTCAATCGCAGGGTCTAGAGTAAGGGCTTCGGCATTAAACTGGTTGGCATCAAAAAAGTCCACCGAATCTTTAGATATATCTGCAATGATTACTTCATGAAGTTCCTCATAATAAGCCAATAAAGGTAAAAGATAAAATTCATTTCCTAGATGAATCGAAGGTTTAAATTCATTACGTAAATAGGCAACTTCAACATCTTTAGGACTGATAAAAAGGGCTAGACCTTCTTTAGTTTGATCCCAAAAATTTTTATCGTTTCGAATTCTTTCAATTTCTTTTAAAATCTTATTTGCTTCATCTTTATCAACTTCTTCCAGCTTAGATTTAACTTGCTGAATTAGATTTTTAAATTGAATCAGGTCTTCTTGCCTATTTAAACCTCCACGATTAGTAGGCATATAAAGGGAAAGGCGCATCAAATCTTTTTGACTTTGTAACTCTCTTAAATTTGCAATAAAACTGTAACTCATCTTGATCCTTCCTTTCTATATTTTGTAAATAAAATCAATACTTAGGTCGTAAGCACTGTATTTTCCAACTTACTATTAAAATATTTGAAATAGACCTACTAATTAAAAGGTTATCACGGAAGCGCTTTATTGTCTAATTAAAGACCTTAAAAAAACCAAAAGTAGATGAAACTACTTTTGGTTATATGATTAGCAACTGTTAAGCTGGGTGTTTACGAGCATCTATATGCCTATATTTTTCTGCTTCCTCATCAAATTTTCTAATGACATATGGACAACTGGGATATATTTTTTTACCTTGCTGTTGCATATCTGCTACTAACTCATCTAAAAGCTTACCAGCAATTCCTTGACCTCTAAGACTATCTGAAGTAAAGGTATGGTTAGCCACCACTAACTTTTCATCATCAGTATCTCGATAAGTTATCTCGGCAATCATCTCGTTTTCTTCATTACGTAAAACAATGGCATGATCTTCTCTTAAAAATTCCATTACTAGCCCTCCTTAATTGTGTTAATTCTATAATAACCTATTAATCGCAAAAATTAAAAAAATATGATTTGCCATATCAATATTTAAAAATTCGTAGAAATAAATGAAAGACTATTTATAAAAGGTGCTTTCTAGTCGCTTATCTGGAATAATCCATAATAAAGCTATCGCCACATATATTAGATAAGAAATTAGAGGCTGATAAAAAGCAAAAATCAAAGCAAGAATATAAAAAACAATCGAACCTTTCCCTTTGAAATCCTTGCCAATCTTTTTAGCTAAATCTGAATCCTTGCCATTCACCCGAATAATTTCTGTTTGTAAAATATTATAAGAAACAGCACACATTAGTAAGATGAATCCATAAAAAAAGGCTGGTAGTTTAACAGAAGGGTTTAAGCCCATCCATTCCGTGAAAGTTGGTATCAAAGACATAAAAAAGAGCCAAAATAAGTTACGCCATAAAATTTTACCATTGACTGTTTTTAAAACGGCTAATAAGTGATGATGATTGGCCCAGTATATCCCCACATATGCATAACTTAGTATATAGGCTAATAGAGTCGGATATATTTCTTTCAATCCAGCTAGGTCTAAACTAGCTGGGGGTTGTAATTTTAAAACCATGATAGTAATAACAATTGCTAAAACTCCATCGCTAAACGCTTCTGCTCTACTTGTATTCATAGTATTCTCCTTTATTTAATGTTGAGAGGTTTAGATTTTTAACTATTTCAAAAGAAACACCACAAACAAATCTCTATCCAGTTTGTGGTAATTTCTTAATCAATTCAATTCTTAATTATTTCTTAATGTTGGGAATAAGAGGACATCACGAATGGATTGTGAATCCGTTAATAACATTACTAAACGGTCAATACCAATTCCTAAACCTCCAGTTGGAGGCATTCCGTGCTCTAATGCTTCTAAGAAATCTTCGTCAACTGGATGCGCTTCGTCATTTCCAGCATCTTTTTCTGCCATTTGAGCTTCAAAACGTTCTCTTTGATCAATTGGATCCGTTAACTCTGTAAAGGCATTCGCATATTCTTTACCAACAATAAACAATTCAAAGCGGTCGGTAAAACGTGGATCCTCTTCGTTTTTTCGAGCCAATGGTGAAATTTCAACCGGATGTCCATAAACAAAAGTAGGCTGAACTAATGTATCTTCTACCTTTTCTTCAAAGAAGTTATTAATAATATGTCCTACTGACAAATCGTGGTCTTCAACTGGGACTTGATGTTCTTTAGCTAAAGCTTTAGCTTCTTCTAGAGTCATCTCTTGCCAGAAATCGACACCAGTTTCTTCTTTAATTAAATCAACCATATGGCGACGTGCCCACGGCGTTTCCAAATCTACCTTTTTACCATCATAATCAATCATAGCAGTCCCTAAGACTTTCTTGGCAACATGGCGAATCAACCCTTCTGTTAAGTCCATAATATCCGTATAAACTGTATAAGCTGTATACACTTCAATCATAGTGAATTCAGGGTTATGGGTAGTATCAATTCCTTCATTACGGAAGACACGACTGATTTCGTATACTTTTTCCATACCGCCTATTACTAAACGCTTCAAATGTAATTCTAAAGCAATCCGTAAGTATAGTTCCATGTCTAATGCATTATGATGTGTAATGAAAGGTCTAGCTGACGCTCCACCTGCTAGATTATGTAAGACAGGAGTTTCAACCTCTAGATAATCTAAATCGTCTAAATAATGTCTCACTTCGCGAATAATCTTTGAACGGTTGACAAAGCGATCAAAACTTTCTTCGTTGGCAATTAGGTCTAAATAACGTTGGCGATATTTCTGTTCAACGTTTGTCAAACCATGGAATTTATCAGGTAGTGGTCTTAAAGCTTTTGTTAAAGGAATAAACTCCTTTGCTTTAACTGAAAGTTCCCCTGTTTTTGTCTTAAACAAGTTACCGCGAACCCCCACAATATCTCCTAAATCGGCAGCGTTCCACCAAGTAAAGGCAGCTTCACCCACTTGATCCTGGCGAACATAAATCTGCAACTTACCTTTCATGTCTAACAGGTGAGCAAAACCTGCTTTTCCTTTTCCGCGCTTAGAAACGATACGGCCAGCAATAGAAACTTCAATCGCTTCTTTTTCTTGCAAGTCTTCTTTGGATAAGTGATCATACTTTTCAATTAAAGCCTTTGAATAGTCACTGCGTTCAAATCCTGCAGCAAAAGGATTGACTCCTGCTTCAGACATTTCTTGCATCTTTTGTCTTCTGACTACTAACTGGTCATTTAATTCTTCAAATTCTGGATTATCTTTTACATCAGACATTGGCTTTCCTCCCACTATTTCTTTATACTGTCCCTTTCATTTTACATGAAGTCGTTCAGTTTGTCATGGTGATAATAGAGCGATCTTATTGATTAGCTAAGATCGCTTTTAATTCTTCTTCACTAAATTGATAAGTCGCACTACAATATTGGCAAATAACCTCTGCTCCCTTATCCTCGTCAATCATTTGCTGTAACATATTAGAATCCAAAACTGCAAGTGACTTACGAAAGCGCTCTTTACTACATGGACAATAAAATTCAACTGGTTGCTGCGAAATAACTCGGCTATTATTCAATCCAACTAATGAATCCAAAAGATCTGTAATCGCTTCTGATCCGTCGATTAACTCTGACAACGAACCAAGCGACTTAATCCTTGTTTCCAGTTGATCAATCACTTCGTCAGATGTCCCAGGTAAAACTTGAATCATAAAGCCCCCAGCTGATTGAACTGATTCATCTGGATTGACAAGCACACTCAAGCCAATAGAAGAGGGAGTTTGTTCCGATACTGCCATATAGTAAGTAAAATCTTCGCCCAGTTCACCTGAAATAAGCTCAACTTGGCCAGTAAAAGCTTCTGAATCCGCAAGGTATTTACTGACCTTCAAACTACCAGGAAGCCCAACCGCTCTCGCTACATCCAACTTGCCTTTACTATTTAACTCTAAAGCCACGTTCGGATTTGATACATACCCTCTAATTCGACCTTGGGTATCGCCATCACAAGAGATTAATCCTAAAGGACCATTACCTTTAATCTGAACAAGCAGGTGGTCATCCCCTTTTAGATTGGCTGACAAGAGAGCTGTAGCAACCAAGCTTCGCCCCAATGCAGCTGTAGCCGTATGCCACGTTTGATGTTTTTCTTGTGCTCGCTTAACTAAGTCCGTCGCATCTACTACAAATACGCGTATTTGATCATCAAAAGCTAATGCTTTGATTAACTGCCCTTTCATTTTTTCCCTTCTTTCTATTTCATTCGATGATAAAAGACAGGCGAGGGCCTGTCTTTTAACTTAACTATTTGACTTCGTCCTTTGAATCCAAATCTTCGTTAGAATTTTCTTTAGGGTCATCTTCCAAAGATTTTTGTTTAGACTCTTCAAAGTCAGACGGATCTTCCACAACTTCTGCTGCTTCCGTTTCATCTAATTTAGGCATTTCACCTGTTTCAAAAAGAGCTTTAATTTGGCGAGCATCTAAGGTTTCAACTTCTAAGAGCTTTTCTGCGATCAGATTTAACTGTTCTCGGTGCTCATTAATAATACGATAAGCTTCCATTAAAGCTTCCTTCATAATACGGTGAATTTCCTTATCAATTTCATAAGCCACTTGCTCAGAATAAGAGGTATGGTCTTCTGTACCATAGCGACGTCCTGCAAATGGTTGGCTATCACTCTCATATTGAACGGTTCCAATTGTTTCAGACATCCCGTAACGAGTCACCATACTACGTACTATAGCTGTCGCTTGACGGAAGTCATCACTGGCTCCTGTTGACTGATGGTTAAAGACAATTTCTTCCGCCGCACGACCTCCTAAAAGACCTACAACTTGCTCAAATAATTCTTTATAGGTAACAATGTATTGATCTTCTTTAGGAAGCATAATAGCATAGCCACCTGCACGACCACGTGGAACGATAGTCACCTTATGGACTGTACGGGCTTCACTTAAAACCATACCAATTACAGTATGTCCTGCTTCGTGGTAAGCAACCGTTTTTCTTTGACGCTCCGAAACGACAGCATCTTTTTTAGCAGGTCCTGCAATCACACGATCATGTGCTTCGTCTAAATCAGGCGCTGTAATTTCTTTACGGTCAAAGCGGGCTGCAATTAAAGCTGCTTCGTTTAAAAGATTTTCTAAATCGGCTCCTGAAAAACCGGGTGTTTGTTGAGCAATCACTTTCAAGTCAATATCAGAAGCTAACTTTTTATTACGAGAGTGAACTTTCAACACGGCTTCTCTGCCTTTAACATCTGGATTGCCTACTAGTATTTGACGGTCAAAGCGCCCAGGACGTAAAAGAGCCGGGTCCAAGACATCTGAACGGTTAGTCGCAGCCATAACAATGACACCTTCATTTCCTTCAAAGCCGTCCATTTCAACAAGCAGTTGGTTAAGTGTTTGCTCACGTTCATCGTGGCCCCCACCCATACCTGCTCCTCTTTGTCGGCCTACAGCATCGATCTCGTCAATAAAAATAATAGCTGGTGCTTCTTTTTTTGCATTTTCAAATAAATCACGGACACGTGAAGCTCCCACTCCAACAAACATTTCGACGAACTCAGAACCTGAGATTGAGAAGAAAGGCACACCTGCTTCACCAGCAACGGCTTTTGCAAGTAAGGTTTTACCTGTACCTGGAGGTCCTTCTAAAAGCACTCCAGCTGGTATTCTTGCACCTAGAGCTGTAAACTTCTTAGGCTCTTTTAAAAACTCAACAATTTCAACTAGCTCTTGTTTTTCTTCATCGGCACCGGCAACGTCAGAGAATCTAACTTTGACTTTTTGTTTTGAGACATCTTTAGACTTAGACTTACCAAAGTTCATGACACCCTTTCCGCCACCACCACTAGCTTGCATCATGGTATACATCAAGAAAAAGCTAGGAATCAGTAATAGTAGGATAGGTAAAAAATTTAACCAAATACCTGCTGAAGACTCCGGCATTGATTTAAATTTTACATTTTTCTCTTTGGCTAATTCAGTCACTTGGCTAATGGTCGAATCATTTGGTAAGATATCTGTCTCAAACAATTGAGTTTTACTATCACCTTTGATGACTTCAACCGCTTTATCACTCGTTTTGTTTTCAGCTTCTATCGGTTGATACTTACCTTTCACATGATAAACTCCTGCTCCCGGTTGCATCTCAAATTCAGCAATTTTATCGGCTTCAAGTTGTTGAACAAATTCAGATATCGTGATCTTTTTAGTAGAATTTAAAAACGATCCACCATCTGTCATTAAACTAAAGCCGCCTAAAATAGCCAAACCGATTAAAATAGAAACGAGGGTGTTTCGAAAGGGATTTCGAAAGGGATTTCGATTTGGATTAGGTTTTTGCATTCGTTTCTTTCTCCTTAACTTCGATTATTGATTAAAAATATACTTAATCTTTTGATAAAAATAATTAGTCTCACTGACTATTTTAAGAATAGATTTCAGCTTTTAAGACCCCAATATAAGGTAGATTACGATATTTTTGATCATAATCTAATCCATATCCTACTACAAACTCATTAGGAACTTCAACTCCGACATAGTCTACTTTGACATCTGCTTCTATACGACGCTCTGCCTTATCTAGTAGACTGCATATTTTGATAGAATTGGCTTTACGAAAGTTTAGTAGATCCATGATATACTTTAAAGTTCTTCCAGTATCAATAATATCTTCGACTATTAAGATATCCTTGCCTTCTACACTGCTATTCAAGTCTTTTATTATTTTGACTTCACCAGAAGACTCTGTAGCTGATCCATAACTTGAAACATCCATAAAGTCAATTTCTACATAGCAATCCATCTGACGGATTAAATCTGCCATAAAAAGAGCGGCTCCACGTAAGATACCTACTACCAGCACTTCTTTCCCTTGGTAATTCGCTGTAATTTCTTTACCTAGTCGTTGGACAGTAGCTCGTAATTCTTCTTCTGTTACAAGTACTTTTAAAACATCTTGTTCTAACATATTGACTCCTTTTCTTTCTCAAAGTGTATTAATGTATTTTAACATAACTCTTTATTTTCTTGCACCTTTTTAGTACATCTTTTGAATCAAAAGGTAATGTGTAATATTTTCTGGTTTTTGTGGTTGGTACTTAGAGGAACTCTGATGACCAATCATCCAAATCACTTCGTTAGTGTCATTAACAATTAACCAAATTTTATCTCTTACGGATGAAGGGATTTTTTCATCAATTAAGATTCTAGAAATTTTCTTGTGATAAGCTCCTTTGCTTGACTTCAACTCAATCAAATCCCCGTCTTGACGATGACGAATATGAAAGGCGGGGGGATTCTCTTCTTCTGATAGGTCAAGTGCCAAGAAATCATCTACTGCCTTACGCATTTGATTATTAACAAAAGAGCGGTTGAAAAGACCAATCCATAGCCCATTCCCTAGGCTAAACCACTTATTATTGGTAGATAAGTCCACTCGATAATCAGAAAGAGCTGGTGCTTTTCTTTCTTCCGGCTCGATAAAGATGTAATCATATTCTCGACGCGACACCCATCCTGGAGCTAAATTAAAGCGGTAATTTGGTGTTTCAGTATTTAAAATTTGATCCAGCAAGTGACTGATAGCCTCTTTATCATATTGACCAGCCACTTCTATAAAGCGCTCTTCGAAAAAAATGGTCAAAAAGACTTCTCTAAAATCATCAGACAATTCACGCCATTTTTTAACATCAAAGGCCCAACGCTTGTCTTCAAGTTTAGCTAATAATAATGGTTCTTGACACATATAAGTCTCATAATGTGCTTGGTAGGAAGAGGTCAGCTGTTGTTGCATCGCAAATAAATTATGATAAAATTGCGGATTTTCAAGTTCAATTTTAGGTAAGTACTGCTTGCGAATACGATTTCTTAAATATTCTGTTTCATGATTGCTTTCATCTTCATAGTAAACAATCTGGTGGTTCTCAGCGTATTGATAGAGCTCTGCTTTTCTAAAATTAATTAAAGGACGCATCAAGGCTGTCACAGTAATTTCATTATTACTAGCTTTCATGACTCTTTGATAATTATCACGTATTCCCGTCAATCCTTTTAACGAAGTCCCTCGAATCATTCGCATAAACATAGTTTCAACAGCATCGTCTAGATGATGGGCGGTCATTAAACAGTCCCCTTTACTAGCATCTAAAACATCAGCTAGAAATTGATAACGTGCTTGTCTAGCATTTGCTTCAATATTTGACTTGCTTGGACTCTCCCACTTAGATACAAAGTAAACCAATTGATGACTCTTAGCCGTGTTTACAACTAAGGTCTGTTCTTTATCATGAGTTTCGGGGGATCTTAGTCGATGGTTAAAATGAGCCACTACTAATTGCCGATCCCTATATTCATTTAATTGAACCAACTCTATCATTAAATGGAGGAGAACCATCGAATCAACGCCTCCAGAAATAGCTAAAACAATCGTTTTGCATTCTTCCCAACCGGGCCAAGATTCTACTTTATTCTTAAATTGTCGAAAGGTTGCTTCCATAGCTTACCACCTCTGCCTCGTTCAAAATAAAGACTGCAAATAGACTGGCTAAAGTCTATTGCAGTCGGCAATATTTTATCAATTAACTACGGCGTCCACCACGTCCGCCTCGTTTTCCTTCAGTATTACGTTTCAGTGAAATTAAACGATCTTCACTATCTTTCAAGAAATTACTCATTAATTGATCGAAATCATCATTGTTTTTTTGAGCATATTTACCAGAAACATTTTGGTTAGGATAAGAGTTACCCTTGCCTTGCGGAACTTTTGGATATTCTTGATGGAAATTGCGACGAGCAGCTTCTTTTGGTTTACGATACTTGGCAGTAGACCCATCATTATTCTTTTTATCTTGATAAGAGTTGGCTGGTTTATCAACTGCTTGGCGTATTGATAAGCCGATCTTTCCATCATCAGCTACCGAAACCACCTTCACGGTGACTTCATCTCCCAATGATAATACTTCGTTGATGTCATTAACAAACCCATCTGAGATTTCACTTATATGGACTAATCCTGATTGATTATTATCTAAGGCAACAAAGGCTCCAAAATTTTTGATTCCTGTAACCTTACCTGTAACTTTTTGTCCTACTTCTACCGCCATATAATTCTTTTTCCTCCTATTAATACTTTAATTTTTTTACTGTTCACTTGACTCTTCGTTTAGATCGAAGATTATTTCGTTATCTTTTGAAAAAAAGTAATCTTTGCGGGCCAATTTGGCAATATAATCTTTGTCTTTTGATAAAATATACTCTTTTTCTGCCTGCTTGTTTTCCGCTTTAACCTTATTCAATCTCTCTTCCGCTTGAACCAATTGACTGTTGACTTCACTTTGCTTATGAAGCGCTTGAAGAAGCGAGAAAAGCGATAAACAAGTCAAAAAGACCCCTACTGAAAACGCTATATACTTTAATAAAGACTCCTGTTTGCTTTTTGAAGGGCTTATATGACCTGCGCTTTGATCAAAGGGGATGATTTTACGATTGGCTGACTGATTATTTTTTTCATTCAATTTTTTCACCACTCTCTCATTTTTGAGTATAGCAGTAATTTAATAAGAATGCACCCTATAATATTTGGTTTTTAATTAATTTTAGTGAATTCTTCACTAATTAATTCATACATCTTCGCTGCGTCTTCTTTTTTAGTTGACTCTTGTAATTCTTTTACTTTTATTGTCATTACACGGTTACCAAAAGTAATGGTTATTTCATCATCTACTTTGACAGTCGAACTTGATTTAGCAACTTGACTATTAATCTGAACTCTTCCTTGGTCTGCTACTTCTTTAGCTACGGTTCTTCTCTTAATAATTCGCGATATTTTTAAAAATTTATCTAAACGCATACTTTAATACTCCTTTTTACTTTAGTGCATGATTTAAATCTTTTTGACGCTGTTGATAATTTTGCTTAATTTGATAGGCTTGCTCTAATAATTTCTTTAAGAGACTTAAAATTTCATAACTCTCTTTTCCTTGAATGGTCAATTTAACCAGCATTCGATCTTTAGGTTTAGTGACTGTTTCTCTCGCTTGAACATCCTGCAGGGCTTGATAAATATTAGGGCCATAGAAAAATTGTGTGGCTTCTTCGCTGAAAGTCAAAACGACATATTGGTGCTGCCTTTTAATAGTAAGCATGCCCGTTTGACTAGCTAAATACCGGAGTAAAGCGATATCTAATAAGTCAGCTACTTGGTCAGGGTATTCACCGTAGCGATCAATTAATTGATCTTGAACCTCGCGATAAGAATCTAAGGAATCAATTCGTTGGATAGCTTTATAAGCTGCAATTTTTTGGCGTTCATCTTCAATATAACTAGCAGGTAGATAGGCATCAATGGCTAAGTCAATTTCAGTATCACTTTGATTGAATACTGCCTGCTGGTTTTCTTTACCTTGCTTTTTGTCGACCGCTTCTTTCAATAATTGAGAATATAAATCAAACCCGATGGAATCGATAAAGCCAGATTGTTGTGCCCCTAAAAGATTGCCTGCTCCACGAATTGAAAGGTCGCGCATAGCAATTTTAAAACCAGATCCCAATTCGGTGAATTCACGAATGGCATTCAGTCGTTTTTCACTGACTTCACTTAATTGCTTCATAGGATCATACATTAAATAAGCATAAGCGAGTCGATTGGTTCGCCCCACTCTTCCTCTTAGTTGGTAAAGAGTGGATAAGCCCATTTTATCTGCATGGTCAATAAATAAAGTGTTGGCATTAGGAATATCGACTCCCGTTTCAATAATAGTAGTCGTCACTAATAAGTCATAGTCTCCTTGAACAAAGTCATATAGAACATTTTCTAATTCAATTTCACTCATTTGACCGTGAGCAACCGCAACACGTGCCTCAGGAACTAATTGAGCGAGTTCTTCTGCACGATGATAGATAGTAGCTACACGATTATAAAGATAAAAGGCCTGTCCTCCGCGAGCAATCTCACGTTCCAAGGCAGATTTAATGGCCCCTTCATTCCGTTCCATTACATAGGTCTGGACAGGATAACGATTACTCGGCGGTGTTTCAATCACAGATAAATCTCTCACTCCAATCATCGACATATGAAGAGTTCGAGGTATTGGAGTAGCTGTTAATGTTAAAACATCCACTTGCGATCTTAATTGCTTCAATCGCTCTTTATGTTTCACACCAAAACGCTGTTCCTCATCGACGACTAATAAGCCTAAATCTAAAAATTCAATATCTTTCGATAAAATCCGGTGAGTTCCCACTACAATTTGACAAGCGCCTACCTTTAAGTCTTTGATTGTCTCTTTTTGATTAGTCTTGGTCACAAAACGACTAAGCATCCTGATATTGAATGGATAATCAGCGAATCGTTCAATCAATGAATTGTAATGTTGTTGAGCCAATATAGTTGTTGGCACCAAGAAGGCTACTTGCTTACCATCCATCACCGCCTTAAAAATGGCTCGCATGGCTACCTCAGTTTTTCCATAACCAACATCCCCAATTAATAAACGATCCATCGGTCTTTCTTTTTCCATATCTTTCTTTATTTCTGAAGCTGATTGTAGCTGGTCAGGCGTTTCTACATAAGGAAAAGCATTTTCGAACTCTTGCTGTTCAGGACTATCTTCACTAAAGGCAAAGCCCTTGTCTTTTTCACGTTTAGCATAGAGTTCAATCAACTCATCCGCAATATCTTCAATTTTACTTGAAACTTTTTGCTTAGTTTTCGTCCATTCTGTACCACCTAAACGATGAATTTTAGGTGTTTTAGCTTCACCAGAGGCAACATATTTTTGAATAAGATGCAATTGGTCAATGGGCACCATCACTTTGGCGTTATTTTGGTATTCAATAACTAGTAAATCACGATGGGAACCAGCAATTTCCATGGTTTCCATTCCAGTATAGCGGCCAATCCCATGATTAATATGGACCACGTAATCGCCAGTTTCCAGTTCATTATAAGATTTTATTCGCTCAGCATTAGAAAGTTTTTGTTGTTTAATCACTTTCTTCTTCATACGATTAAACAATTCTTTTTCTGTCAGTAAAACCCATTTATCATTTGGTAACTCGAAGCCATGGCTTAGGTTTCCAATGAGCAGGTTTACCTGGCCTGGCAGAAAATCATCTTGTTCTTGGATATGTATCGGATCAATTTGATATTCAGCAAATAGTTGCCGCACCTTTTCGGCCCGCTTTTTTGATTCAACAATAATTTGAATATTTTGATTTTGATTCAACCAATGATCTATCTCTGCTTTTATTAATGGCATCTGATGATAAAAGGCATTCATTGTCCGGTAAGAAAAATGATGAATACTAGCTAATGCCTGCTTGCCCATACTCTTTTGAATCAAATCAAAGAAGATGACTGCATGCTTACTTTGATTAATTTGATCGAATGCTGATAACTTTAATGGTTGATTGGGAAATAGATGACCCTTTAAGGTTTCCTGTTCCAACCAAAATTGATCATGCTCAATTAATTGGATTTCTTCTTGATGAATTTTTGAGAACTCATTGACTACTAAACGCCCTGAAACATGCATATAATCCAAAAGGGAATGCCCCTTAGGATCGTAAAAAGATAAAAAAGCTTGGCTCTTATCAAGTGTTTGATTATGGTTTAAACCTTCAAGCTGCTCACCCATAAATTGCTTTAGCTTTTGTTTCATCTCTTCATCTTTGATTTTTTTACTCGCCTTCTTAATTGCTTCATCCAATTGCTCTTTAATACTTTCTTGTTGTTTTTTAGTAAATAGCACATCAGTAGCAGGTTCAATCTTTATCGTTTGAAGGTTTTTCTTTGAAACTTGGCTTTCTGCATCAAAGTAACGGATAGAATCGAGTTCCACATCAAAGAAATCTAAGCGAATAGGAGAGGGAGCGGTTAGAGGATAAAAGTCAATGATACTCCCCCTTACAGAGAACTCCCCGGGGGTCATAACCATTGCTACTTTTTGATAACCTAGTTCAAATAAAATATTTTCTAAGTCTTCTCTTTCAATCTCATAACCAATCGTCAATTCCAATTGGTTGGCTAACCAATCTTCAACTGGCGAAAGTCGCTTACGAATACCAGACACATTGGTTAAAGCAATAACAGGCTCTTTACTCAATAAGGCTTGTAAACATTCTACTCTTTGCGCCCGACCTTCTAGAGAAGCTGTAGAATATTCTAGCGCCAAACTCTCTTCCGCAGGAAAAGAATATATAGCGACATTAGGTAGCAAGCTGGAAAGATCTTCAAACATTTGGATTAAGTGATTCGGATTGCTTTCCAGTATAATCATTTGACTCGGAGCCTCTTGATATAGTTTAGCGATATATATTGCTTTCCCACTACCATCTAGACCCGTCACTAAATGAGGAAGATTAGAATTATTTGCTTTATTTATAGTATTTATACTTTGATCAAAGGCTGCCGTTTGCAACTTATCTAACATCAAATCTCTCCTTATACATCCAACACAAAAACATGAAGCAGGGATATCCTTACTCCATGATTATTTTCTATTATAAAAATTCATTACTTCACTGTAAGGTTTTCCACCAACCCAGTCTGTTAAAGCATTCGCTGCATGATCAATTGCTTGAGTAACAAGTGGTAAGCTGTCCTTATCAAAAGGAGCTAAAACATGATCAATGACCTTCCAACCTGCTTGTGGACGGCCAATCCCAACTCTTATACGCTTAAAGTCATTCGTTCCAAGCATATGAATAATCGATTTCATGCCATTATGCCCACCGGCAGAACCTTTTTCACGAAGGCGAATACGCCCTGGTTCGAGATCTAAATCGTCATAGACTACTATTAAATCCTCTACCGCAATACCATAATAAGACATTAAGGGTAAAACAGCTTGTCCCGAATTATTCATATAGGTAAAGGGTTTAACTAATAAAATCTTATCTGATTGATTCCGCCAAATGGTAAAATCTGCATCAAATTTTTGATCAGTAAAGTTTAAGCCTTCTTTATCTACTAAACGATCGATTGCTTCAAAGCCAGCGTTATGTCGCGTATTGGCATAACGTTCACCTGGGTTACCGAGACCAACAATCATTTTCAAGAGCGACACCTCCATAAGATATACAATTAATTATACCATAGCTTGCATCACAAAATAAGAAAGAGCCTTACTCAATAACAAGTAAGCCTCTTTAAAACTTGAAAGTTTAAAATTCGATTTCAACCGCATTAGTTAATATGTCTCGATAAGAAAATGATACACGATCCACATTGTCTTCCTCATCTAAGTCAACAATAAAAATTGACCGATAAGTTTCAGCAAGTGTTCCACGACGCTCTCGTTTCTTCTTACGCCCCATTTGAACAGTTACAACAATCTCTTCTCCAACTCTTCCATCAAGCATTGACTTGATTTCAATCAGGTCTTTTGGCATCTTATCACCTCATACCATATTATATCACAAATTCTTAAATTTTACAATATAACATAAGTAAGAATAACTTGCAATGTATTATCGTCTAACAATTATTCTATTAATTTCTTTCACTTAAAATGTTAAAAAGCTTAATAAACTCATCCAAATTTAATGTTTCAGCGCGACGGCTAGGTAAAATATCCGCCTTAGCAAAGCAACTTTCTAAGTAAGTTGCTTCTTGATTGGGATAATAAACTTTTAAATTATTCCACAAGGTTTTTCTACGTTGTTTAAAGCAAGCTTGAACAAACTGTTGAAATGACCTACTGTTTTTAAAGTTGTGAGATGGATTTTCTAAGCTCGTTAATTTTAACACAGCAGAATCGACATTGGGTCTGGGCATAAAAACAGTGGGAGGGACAATAAATGCTAATTCCGCTTTCATTTGAAGCTGAATAGCCACTGTTAGTGAATTATAAGCTTTGGTTCCTACTTGCGCAGTCATGCGCTCAGCTACTTCCTTTTGCATCATCATGACTAAAGAATCAAAGGACAACTGGCTAGCTAGTAAATGCATAATGATAGGCGTCGTAATATAATAAGGTAAATTAGCGACCACCACTAAGCGTTTACTTTGGTGTAAGTAAGCATAATCTGATTGACTAAAATCAACTTTTAAAATGTCTCGATGAATAACTTCAACGTTTTCATAGGGAGATAGGGTATCTTGAAGAATATTTACAAAACGTTGATCTATTTCAAATGCCAACACTTTCTTAGCAGATAAGGCCAAAAACTCTGTCAGAGCACCTATTCCTGGACCTATTTCGATAACGGTTGTTTCTGAATCAATCTCTGCTACTTCTACTAACCTTTGTAGAATTTGAGGCTCTACTAAAAAGTTTTGCCCTAAACTTTTCTTCATTTTTATATCATACTGCTTCATAATCGAACTTGTACGACTGGGTGTTGCTATTAGTTTATGATCAATATCTTTATTCACTTTCTTCCCTCCTTTTTAAATAAGCTAGTATCTCTTGACGACTTACTTGGTACTTAGCCAATTGCTTTTGTAACTGCTTAGCGTTAACGTGTCCTAAATTAAAATGATTAGCTACTGTCTGCCTTAAAACATTGGCTTGCTCTGTTCCAGCTAGACCCATAGCCACCAGTTCTGCCATGGGTATCGGTTTTAATTCTTTTTGAGGCGACATCTTTGTTACTTTACTTAAGGCTGCTTGAATATCGGCTGCACTGGCATGTTCAATTCCCAAAGAATCTTTTTTACGATGTGAATTTGCAGCTTCTTGACTTAAAAAAGCTTCTTTAACGCTTGGAATTTGAGTACGAATAATTCTGCGAATGCGCTCGCCAGGATAATCAGGATCAGTAAAGACTATTACGCCAAATTGCTTATTAGCTTCTTCAATTCGGCTGAGGATTTCTTGATCAATGGCCGACCCATTGGTTTCAATCACTTTAATACTTGGGCCAAAAATCTGATTAAGACGTTGGGTATCAGATCGACCTTCTACTACCACCACTTCGGTGGGCACTTCTATTTCTTTCATTAAGCTTCCTCTTCTGGTTGCCAATTAAATAGCTTAAAGGCGTTTTCACTTGTTATCCGGGCAACTTCTTCGACGGAAAGGTTTCTAACTTCAGCCAACTTTTCCGCTACATACTTAACGAAAGCTGGTTCATTTTGCTTTCCTCTCATTGGATCAGGGGCTAAGTAAGGAGCATCTGTTTCGATCAATAGTTTATCTAGTGGTGTAATGGCCGCAGCTTGACGGACATCTTCCGTCTTTTTAAAAGTGACCACCCCACTAAAAGATAAGTGCATACCTAAATCTAAAAAGCGCTTCGCCTCCTCAGGTCCTTCTCCAAAAGAGTGCATAATTCCCCCAGCTGCTGGAAGCCCTTCTTCCTTAAGAATTCGGTAGCAATCTTTGGTTGCTTCGCGATTATGAATAGTAATTGGTAGATTATGTTCCTTGGCAATGGCTATTTGCCTTCTAAAGACTTTAGCTTGAATATCTTTGGGAGAGGTATCCCAATGATAATCCAAACCTATTTCACCTAACATTTTGACACGATCTAATTCTAACCACTTATGTAAATCGTCTTCAAAAGCTTGATCATAATAAATGGTTTCGGTGGGATGACAACCTACCACACTAATCAAATGCTTATGCTCTTGGCTAAGCGTTAGACTGCGCTCGATGGTAGGACGATCAAAACCAACAACTGCTAAAAAACCGACGCCTGCTTCTTTAGCTCTTTGTAAATATTCTTCTTCTTTCCCATGAAATTGGGAGACATTTAGATGAGTGTGTGTATCAAATAATTTCATTTTTTCCTCTCCAATCTTTTGTTATTTTAACATAACTCGTTCTTTTCAAACAGATAGGCTCATTAAACATAAAAAGGACAAGTGCGAATACTTGTCCTTTTTATTCTTTTTACCCAATCAGTGAACCATTTTTGGCTTGATCTGGGGCAAAAACTAAATGTAAATCTTTGCCACTTTCAGCAGATAAAATCATACCTTGACTAATATGACCCATCATCTTTCTCGGTTTAAGATTTGCCACAACCAAGACTTTTCTGCCAATTAACTCTTTGAAATCCGGATAGTATTTTTTAATACCCGATAAGATTTGACGATGACCTTGGTCACCTGCATCCAGTCTAAAGCGTAACAACTTATTGGAGCCTTCTACTTCGTCGACATCAATAACTTCTGCTACTTTAATTTCAGTTTGAATAAAATCATCAAATGCTACTTCTGCCGTTTCAGCATAGCTTAACTGAATTGCTTCCGGGTCCCAGTCAGGATCAGATACTGTTAAATTAGCTGAAGAAATATCCTTTTGACTTTCAAGAGACATGGCTTCTTGTAAATAAGTAATCTCTTCTTCCACTTCCAAACGAGGAAAGATAGGAACACCTTTTTTAATTACCTGCGCATTTTCTGCAAATTGACCAAAAACTAGATCGCTTAAATTAGCGTTTATTTCTTCCTCAACACCCAATTGTTTGAAGATTTCCAATGGAGCCTGTGTCATAAAAGGTCTTAATAAATGACCGATGATGCGTAAGCTTTCTGCCAAATGGAACATTACAATGGCTAAACGATCTGTTAATTGTGAGTCTTTTGCTAAATTCCAAGGTTCAGTTTGATCAATATACTTGTTAGATCTAGAAACAATCGCCATTAAGGCGTCAATCGCTTTATCAAAAGCCATTAATTCCATTTTTTCATGGTATGCTTCTAAATGATCTGTTAAATAATTAGTGAACTCTTTATCCAAATCATTTTGTGACTGCAAAACTTGCTTGTTAGGTACGGCACCTTGGAAGTATTTATTAATCATCGCAACAGTACGGTTGAGCAAGTTTCCTAAGTCATTGGCTAATTCAGTATTGATGCTTTTAACGAAGTCTTCTGGTGTAAATACAGAATCACTCCCCAAACTCATCCCTCTTAAAAGATAGTAACGAGTCGCATCAAGACCATATCGTTCAATCAAAGTCTCTGGGTAAATCACATTCCCTTTGGATTTAGACATCTTGCCATCTTTCATAACAATCCAACCATGGGCATAAATACGTTTCGGTAAAGGAAGATCTAAAGCCATTAATAAGGCGGGCCAATAAATCATATGGAAGCGCGAAATATCTTTGCCTAAGACGTGAATATCCGCAGGCCAAAACTTTTTAAAAGCTTCATCATTATCGCTACCATAACCTAAAGAGGTGATATAATTAGATAGTGCATCAATCCATACATAAACAACATGTTTAGGATTTGTCTTCACTGGGATTCCCCAACTGAAGGAGGTCCTTGATACTGCTAAGTCTTCTAAACCAGGTTTGATAAAGTTATTAATCATTTCATTTTTTCGAAATTCAGGTAAAATCACTTGATCATCGGATTCGTAATATTCAATTAACCGATCCGTATATTTGGCTAATTTAAAGAAATAAGATTCTTCTTTTACTAGCTCTACTTCATGGCCGGAAGGAGCAATTCCTCCCACGACATTACCCTTTTCATCTTTAAAGACTTCCGCTAGCTGCGTTTCGGTAAAATACTCCTCATCACTGACTGAATACCAACCTGAATATTCACCCAAATAAATATCGCCTTGTTCTAATAATTGGTCAAAAATCTTTTGAACCGCTTGAACATGATAGTCGTCAGTAGTACGAATAAAATGATCATTAGTTATTTCTAGTTTTTGCCAAAGCTTTTGAATTTCTTCAGCCATTTCATCAACATATGCTTTGGGCTCTAAATTTAATTCCTCAGCTTTTTGTTCAATCTTTTGACCATGTTCATCAGTTCCAGTTACAAAGAAAACATCGTAACCCATTAAACGCTTATAGCGTGACATGGTATCAGCAGCTAGAGTGGAATAAGCATTTCCTATATGCAATTTACCACTGGGATAATAAATCGGTGTTGAAATATAAAAAGTTTTTTGTTCGGTCACGGATGAGTGCCCCTTTCAAATAAATTATCTCTCATATTATATCATAGATTAGAAGCAGTCTTTTGCTTAATTAAATGATTGTATAAAAAAAGAGTCAGTTTCCTGACTCTCATTAATTTTTATAAGACTCTTACCGCAAACGATGGGGTAAATGTTGAAATGTTTGAGTAACCTAAAGGTGTGCCTGGTTGAGAAGCATGAATATAATTTCCTCCACCAGTTGCTAAAGCAACGTGGTAAGTTCCTCCAGGACTACCCCAGAAGTATAAGTCACCTGCTTGTGCTTGGTCTATTGAAATTCTAGTGCCCGCATTTTCTTGAGCACCAGTCCATCCACCAATTTCCATACCATAGGTCTCTTTGAAAACATATTGAACAAACCCTGAACAGTCAAATCCTGCTGGAGATTTACCTCCCCATACATAAGGGATACCAATATATTTTTCAGCATTTCCGATTAATGATCCAGTATTATAAGACAAGTCTGGCGCTTGGACTTCTTCAATTACTTCTGCAGTGGTTGCAATCACTTCAACCGCTGTTGTTTCTAATGGCTCAAGACTCGTTTCAACAACTTGTGTTGTTTCAACTGGCGCAACAGTGGTTTCGATAGCTTGTGTTGTCTCAATAGGCTCTAAACTTGTTTCTACTGCTTGAGTTGTAACAACTGCTTCTTCACTTTCAATTGTCTCTAGTGAAGCAACTACTTCATATGAAACTTCTGCTGTTTGTGTAGTCTCTTGAGATGTTTCAATTGTTTCTAATGGTGCTACTTCTGAAGTTACAACATCTTCACTAGATTCAACAACTGCTTCTTCAACTGCTTGTGTGTTCTCAATAATTGCTACTTGAGTTACCGCTTCAAAGGCCGCTGCTTCTGCTTCTAGAGCTAGACGGTTTTCTTCAGCTAATTCTGCTTGTCTAGTTAATTCTGCGTAAGCTAATTCTGCTGAAGCTGTTTCAACTTCTAAATCACCTTTTAATGCTTCTAAGCTGATCATTTTATCAACTTTTGTTGCTTTAGCTTTTTCAGTCGCTACTTTTTTAGCTTCAACACTTGCCATGTCTTCTTTTTGACTATTTAATAAATCCTTATTAGAAGAAACCAGCTTGATAATTACATCCATTCGTCCAACGAAATCAGAAAGTGATTCTGAAGATGCTAAAATATTTAGGTAGTTGGTAGTTCCACCTTTTTCTTGAATAGCAACCGCTTGTTCAGCAATTAACTCTTGACGCTTGTCAATCATTTCTTGTAGTTCTTCAATTTCTTGGTTTAATAATTCAATTGTTTGGTTATCGTCTGAAATCGAATTTTGAAGTTGCTCAGCCTCTTCTTTAATTGTTTCAATTTGATTGTATGAATTTACTAACTGAGCATATAGCTGAGTTTGTTCAGCATTTAAATTATTTACTTGATAATCAATGTTTGCATTAACACCCTCAATATCTTGAGCATAGATTGGTAAACTACCAACTGATGAAAGTATAATTGATGAAGTTAATAATGTCGTTAATAGCTTCTTAGAAAATTTGATTTTCATTCTTATTAGCTCCTCTTTGAACTTTTATTTAAATATATCTATTGATACTTTTCTCTTAACAAGAATGATATTAACACATTAAACATCAAAAAAGGGCGTTTTCGTTGAATCGTATAAGACTTGTAACCTTATTGAAACATTTGAACAGATAAAAACATCCTTAGAAATTTTCTAAGGATGTTTTGAACCAACCGCTATTTTAAAGTGACCAGTGTATAGTGTTTTTTCCCGCGTCTGACAATAATATAAAGGTCTCCAATGGCATCTTTTTGACTGATTTCATAATCCAAATCAGTTACTTTTGTGCCATTAATTAATATAGCACCGTTGCTAACAAATTCTCTGGCTTGTCTTCTGGACTGAACGATCCCTGTCTCCACTAGCCAGATTACAATATTCATTGCTTCTTTATTCGCTAGTGCATGCGGCATATTTTTAAATCCTGCTTCAATTTGTTGAGTAGTTAGATTACCCACATTACCGGTAAACAGAGCGTGAGTAATTTTTTCGGCTTCTTCTAATGCTTCTTGACCATGCACAAACCGTGTGATTTCCTCAGCTAAACGACGTTGTCCCTTTCTTAAATGCGGTTGTTCAGCCACTTCTTTTTCTAAAGCTTCAATTTCTGATTGCTCGAGGAAAGTGAAATATTTTAAATATTTAACAACATCATCATCTGCTTGATTAAGCCAGAATTGATAAAATTCATAAGGAGTCGTCTTTTCTGGATCTAACCAAACAGTTTCTCCTCCTGCTGATTTGCCAAATTTAGTACCGTCTGACTTAAGCATTAAAGGAATAGTTAAACCATAGGCCTCTGCTTCTGTTCCTTCCATACGACGGATAAAATCTAAACCTGCTGTAATATTTCCCCACTGGTCACCACCACCGACTTGTAATTGAACATTTTGTGTTTGGAAGAGGTAATGAAAATCAACGGATTGAAGAATTTGGTAGGAAAATTCAGTAAATGAAATTCCATTCTCAAGTCGACTGGCTACAACATCCTTAGCCAACATCGTATTAACATTAAAGTGTTTACCATAATCTCTCAGAAATTCTAATAAAGAGAGTTTACTTAACCAATCATAATTATTCATTATTTTGAAAGTATTATCAGCCGAATCCCCTTTTAAGAACAGTTTTTCCATTTGTTGTGTCAGCTTCTGAGCATTTTTTTGGACTACTTCCATTGTTTGTAAGCTTCTTTCACTGGTTCGACCTGAAGGATCGCCAATCGATCCTGTTGCCCCTCCAATCAAGACAATCGGTTGGTGACCGGCTAATTGAAACCGCTTTAAAACCATAAAAGGAATTAAATGCCCAATATGCATAGAATCCCCCGTTGGATCTACTCCGCAGTATAAGGCAATCGTTTTTTTAGATAATAGCTTCTCTAAACCCTCTGCATCTGTTTGTTGATTGATAGCGCCTCGCCACTTTAAATCTTCAATTATTGACATCACATTCACTCCCACTCGTTCTTTCGTTTTAGTATAAAGTCTATTCTACTATCTTGCAAGCCTATCTAAGACCAAGCTTTGGGACTCCATGCATTAGCATCTAATTGGTCTCTATTTTGTTCAATTCTCTTCTCTTGCTCTTTCAAAACAGCTAAAGCTACCTTTAAAACAGCACGACTTGGATAATCTTTGCAACTTTCTACCCATTTTTCAATAGGAACTTGGAACATCTTTGCTTTTTGCATATTATCTTTACTACTCCTCATCAAAAAGTTCTAATTCTTTTAGCTCGTCTGCTTGGTCAATTAATTTCTGAATAAATTGGTCATATATATGCTGATCAAGCGGGTCTAAATTTAATTTTAGTCGATCAAGTTCTTCTAACAAAACATTCACCTTATCTTCTAGTAAATAAAGTCGACCTGTTTTTAAATAAGTCACGTAATCAATCATTAAATGATATTTTTCTTCTTCTGTTAAATAATGAAATTGTGAAATAATAAAAGGTGGACGATACTTCATAGCAAAATCGTTTGCCCAAGCATAATAAGGTGACATTAAGTCCGCTAAACTAACTCCCGTTCGTTCACCTGGTTGAAAACTTTCGAGTCTAGAACCTACCGTTAATACAATTCCAAATTCTTTATCTTGTAAAATTTTCATTGTCTGTTTAAAGTTTAATTGATCATTAAACACTTGGTCCATCCAAACCTTTAAGATAGCCGGTGCTTGATACCAATACAGAGGAAATTGAAATAAAATACGCTCATAATCAGCCATTCTTAAAAGCTCTTGTTTGGAATCAAAAAAACCTTTGTCTTGCCACTCAGCCGTTAAATCAACGTAGTCTGTTTGGGTGAGCGCTTGGCCACTAGCTAATAAAAATTGCTGGCTAGAAGAATTTGCTAGCTGATCATGGGCGATAAAGCATAAAACATCCATATCTTTCCTCCTTATTTCTTATATCCAATTATTTTAACAAAAGCACTCCAACTTCCAATAAATAACCTTTTAATAAAAGGCATGAATTGAAGGTGAAGTGCTTTTCTTAATTAAAAATCAAAGGCATATTAGTAATAATTATCGTCATTAACTTCAGATGTCTCGATTACTTGTGTCGATTCAACTGGTTCAGATGTTCCTGGTCGAACAGTTGTACTTGGAGGTGTTGGCTCTGGATTAGTCCATGAGTTTTCTGGTTCCTCGTAATAATAATCGTTAGAAGTCTCAACAGTTTCAGCTATCTTTTGAGTTGTTTCAACTACTTCAACCGTTGTTTCCTCTGATCCTTCGAAAAGTTCCTTATTATCTTCAAGAGCTTGACTTAAACGCTCAGATGGTTCCAAAGAGCTAACTAAGAGTTGATAGTATTGTGGCACATCTTTAGCTATTTTTGCCACTTCTTTAATCACTTTATGGGTATAAGTATCCGCTTTTTTATTCATTGTTTTATACAGAGAAGGAAGTGAATCTTTGACTTCTAATAATCGCTGATCGAATTTGCGCATAGCTTGTGCTATTTTACCAATATTACCATCAACGATATCAATTTTTTCTACATCTTTGAAAAGTTCTAAAAGTTCATCACCTTCAACAACACTTTCTTCCACTTGATCAATCAGAAGATTAATCGCCTTTTGAAAAGCATCTAATTCTACTTCTTGATTTGAATCCGAAGTCTGCTCATCAATTCCAATTTCTTCATAGTAATATTCTTCTTTTACCTTGAGCACTTTTTCTTTAGTGAGCCCTTCGCGGATCATTAAATCTTCATTCACTTCATTTCCACGGATAGCATCTTTGGTTCCTGCAAAGAAGTCATTGACCTCATTTTGTGCTTGGAAACGTTTTTCAATTTCTTTCAACTGATCAAGATATTGATTCTTAACAGTCGTTGATTCATTCAACTTATTAATATTCTTTTTAATTGGGTCTATCATTTCCACTTGGAATGATTCTTTTAAGAAATCTTGGTTTTCATCATAATATAGCTCATCAATTTGAGATTGAATATCGTCCAAAATGTTGGTGAATTCTTGGTTAGGCTTTTGAACAAGATTAGCTTTTGAATTTGAATTTACGTAAGCGTTCAAAGTAATGACTCCTACTAAACCTAAAATAAGAGCAATAGATATTATGCCTTTTAAAGTTTTCCCCACTCGATAGTCCTCCTTATCATGTCAGTTTTGTTAGTTATCATTAACAAGGGTACATTATAGCTTATTTGTTTTGACGTGGCAACGTTATTATAAAAACTGACCCTTTATTGAGTTCGCTCTCAACTTCTATTTTCCCATTATGAGCTTCAACCAAGGATTTGACAACAGCCAAACCGATGCCAGATTCCCCAAACTTTGTGTTTTTTCTTGAAACATCAACTTTATAAAACCTTTCCCATATGGAACGAATCTGATCGGTGTCAATCCCAATACCATGATCGATCACTTTTATTTGAGAACCTGCGTCTACCATTTTAGCTTCTAAAACAATCTCACTATCTTGCGAAAATTGAATGGCATTGGTTACTAAATTAATCAAAACTTGAGTAATACGATCATAGTCTGCCCATAAAGTGAAATCTGGTGCAATTTGACTAACTAATTGATCATTCTTTTCTTTAGCTTTTACTTGTAATTGGGTTTTTATATTTTCAAATAAAACTTCGGTATTGATAGAAACTTTATTTAGGCTGATTTGTTTGTTACGTATTCGTTCATAATCTAAATTTTCATTAACTAAACGTGTCAAGCGCTGCGTTTCAGAGTGGATGAGTTCCAAACTGCGATCCACTTGATTTTCAGGAATCATATCGTAACGTAAACCTTCTAATAATCCACTCATGGTTGTTAGAGGGGTTCGCATTTCGTGAGCTACATCCATCATGAATTGTTTCCTTAATGTCTCTTGTCTTTCAACTTCCGACTCATATTGAACAAGAGAATCTGCCATCTTTTGAAAATCTTTAGATAAATCAGCAAATTCATCCTGACCTTTGGTATTCACCTTAATTTCATAATTTCCAGAGGCAATTTCTTGACTGGCTTTTCGCAGCTGTTTTAACTTATTAGTCTGATAGATTGAAAAGAGAACACTCATCCCTAAGCCTGCAATACCTGCTAATAAATAAGCAAATAATACTTTTTCTTGCATGGCCGTCACTTTTTCTTCTAAATCTTCTAGTGGTGCCCCTAAACTAATAAAACCCGGAGGAAAACCTGCTACTTGATTTTCTTTCAAAGGAATGTAGACCGTTGCCATTTGTAACTGCGTGTCTGGGTCTACGTATCTTTGTGAGTAGCGTAAACCAACATTTCCACCCTTAGCAATCTGTTCCAGATCTTCTTTACTCAACTTCGAACCAAAGCGCTGATCATAAGTAGGATAAATTATTCGTCCATCGGACAAATTCACTTGGATAATTATTTTTTCACTTGACAGTAACTGGGATGCACGAACCAAATCTTCTCTCGAAAAATAATTATCAACTATATTTTCACCATAACGCAAGAGCTGCAATTCACGATCCTCATAGATCTTCTTTTCCATATAATCGGAAATACGGTATGCAGAAACCGTTAGGGCAGTCAATAATACTATTAAGAAAACAATTATTTGCTGCCATAAGAACTTCATAATTAATCACCTAGTTCTTCAAATTTATAACCAACTCCCCAAACTGTTTGAATCAACTGGGAACCATAACGCTCTATTTTTTGTCTTAATTTTTTTATGTGTGCATCTACTGTTCTTTCATCACCAAAAAAGGGATCTTCCCAAATACTCTTGAGTAATTGCTCTCTGGTAAACACTCGCTTAGGATGCTGAGCAAACATTACAAATAAATCAAATTCCTTAGGTGTTAAACTCTCTATTTTTTTATCGTGATAGTAAGCTTCACGTGTAGAAGTATTGATTTTGACAGTTTTTGTTTCAATATCAAACTCATTTTCTTCTTTAACAGCTGCATCAGCTGAAACTACTTGAGCTCTTCGATGCAGAGCTTTCATCCTCGCTAATAACGTCAAGGGACTGAAGGGTTTGGTTACATAATCATCCGCGCCCATTTCTAAACCAATCACTTGGTCGCTTTCAGAATCTTGAGCAGTTAGCATAATAATAGGCGTCTCTTTAGAAATCTGTCTAATTTTGCGACAAATGGTCATTCCATCCATAGAAGGTAGATTTAAATCCAGAATAACAATGTCCCAAATGTTAGGTTGCGTCCGATAGGCTTCAAATCCTTCTTTTCCATCACCATGAAAGCTTGCTTCAAAATTTTCTTTTTCAAAGAACATCCCCATCATTTCACAAACGGATTCATTATCCTCAATCATTAATATTTTCATTTGGCTTCCCCCTTTTTAAGAACCTACTGTTTTTTCTATTATACACAAATCTTATTATAAGAGACACTAGGTCTTCTCCACTCAGTCCAAGGTAGTATATAACAATTATAGTTTTTGGGCTTATTATTTTATAAAAACAAAAAACCGAGCAAGTATTTGCTCGGCAACTTTTTTTAAAACAGCTAATCAATTTGAAATATCATTTAACACTTGCTGAATCGTTTCTTGGGACACCTGCATATCTTTCGCCTTCATCTCCATCTCTTGATTAGAAACCGCCTTAGATTTCGGCTTGTCCAAGAGAGTAATTTCGCTGGCATTACATTCAATAACATAAATTTCTTCTTTTTCAGCGTTGAGATAACTGCGACTTTGCATCATTCCTGATAAAGCAATGCGTTGCCCCTTGCATGCATACTTGTGAATCAATTTTGCCAAACCGTTCCAAGCGACGAAAGGAATAAAGTCAGTCACTGATTCACCATTACGATCGCGAAAAGGACGTTTGATTGCAATGACATTATTAGTAACAGCCGCTGAATCGCCAACCTCTTTTAACTGTATGTCTCGACATAATCTACCAACAAAAGTTACTTGATTCATATAATTCCTCCTTAATGGTGTTAATATTAAATACCAAAAAAGAAGTTTAAAAGTGCTAAGCAAATATATTATTTAGATTTTTTCGGCCAATTCAACAATTTTTCTCAACCGATGATTAACTCCCGATTTCGAAATAGGTCCGTTAGGAATTTGCTCTCCCAACTCTCTTAAGCTCATATCTGGATTTTCAATACGAAAACGTGCCATTTCTTCTAATTTTTCCGGTAAAGAGGACAATCCTTTTTTGGCTTCAATCCGTTTAATAGCTGCAATTTGTTTTTGCGAAGCATCAATTACTTTATTAAGATTAGCGTTTTCACAATTAACTAAGCGATTAACTGAATTCCTCATATCCCTAACAATCCGCACATCTTCAAATTTTAAGACTGCTCGATTGGCTCCAATAATTACTAAAAAGTCAGCGATTTTCTCTGCCTCTTTTAAGTAGGTGATATATCCGTTTCTACGAGCAATTGTTTTTGCATTTAAATGAAAATCATTCATCATTTTACAAAGATCTTCATTATGATCCTCATAACTCGAGTATATTTCTAAATGATAAGAGTTTGACTCCGGATTATTCACCGAGCCTCCCGCTAAAAAGGCTCCTCGCAAATAAGAGCGCTTCTTTGGGTCGTTTTGCATTATTTCGGGAGCCACTCTTGAGATGAGGCTTAATTGATCAAAAATTTCTAAATCTTCTAAAATTTCTTGTACATGATAACGACAGCGCACAATATAGACATTGTTCTTTTTTAATTTCATTTTGCGCCGAACAATCAGTTCGCTTTCAGCATCAAAGTAGTCCTTGAGTAAGGTATATAACCTTCTTGCGATTGCAGCATTTTCACTTTGTACATTTAAAATTAGCTTTTGTTGATAAATAGAAACCGCACCATTCATGCGGATCAATGCCGCTAATTCTGCTTTGGCATGCTCTTTGTGAACTTCTAATAATGTACATTCTTTTTTTACTTCTGCTGCAAATGTCATCCTACTCTCTCCTTAACCAACATTTAGTCCATTTATAAAACTGAGTGCTTATTTGAATCAGAACTATTTTTATCAAGCAAACGCACACTATTCAATAAGTGCCCTAATTCTTCAACAACCTTATCCGTATCATGATAAGCGCCGCCTTCTTTCATACTTAAAAACTCACTAGATATAACCCGACATCCTAAACGACGCAAACCATTGAAATCGTGTTTTACTTGAAGCAGATACTCTTTGTTTGGTTGATTGATAATATATTCTTTGGGAACTTCTGTAGTATTAACCAAAACGGTATCGACAAATCGAACTCCCAAATGATTATGTAATACTTCAATATGATCTGCATCCGTAAAGTTTTCTGTTTCTCCTAATTGAGTCATAATATTACAAATATAAACTACCTGAGCATTGGTTTTTGATATCGCTTGTCCAATCTCATCAATCATTAAATTGGGCAAAATAGAAGTATACAAACTGCCTGGACCTAATACAATTAAGTCTGCTTCCATGATTGCTTCCACAACCCTTGAAGAAGCCTTAACGGCAGGTTTTCCTTCAATAGTCATTACATTAACTTCTTGAATGCGTTTACGATGGTGGGCTATTTTCGACTCGCCAACAGCAATCGTTCCGTCTTCAAATAAAGCTTGCAAAATTAATGGTTCAGGAGCTGCTGGTAGGATTTGACCATTAATATTCATAAATTGCGATAAGATATCAATGGCTTCCGACAGTGAGCCTTTCATTTCCTTTAAAGCGGCAATCAAAAGATTTCCAATGGCATGGCCTGCTAAAAAATCATCATCCGTGTTAAAGCGATATTGAAAGAGTTCAAGTAAGACTGGGTCTGCTTCGGAAAGAGCTGACATACAGTTACGGATATCTCCCGGTGGAACAACGTTAATATAATCACGAATAACGCCAGATGACCCTCCGTCGTCGGCAACAGTAACGATTGCTGTAATGTTGGCATCTAATTTCTTTAGTCCTCTTAAAATTACAGGCAAGCCGGTTCCCCCACCGATTACCGCAACTTTATAACGAGCTTGACGCATCTGATTCATTTCTAGCAACCTTCTTTAATACTTGGTTTTGGTTTTTTGCCATATCACGGTGATTAACATTTGTACAATAATTCATGCGAGTAAAATGTTCGCCAATTCTTTCAGCTAGGGCCACTGAACGGTGTTGCCCCCCTGTACAACCAATCGCTATCACAGCCCTACTTTTGCCTTCGCGTTTATAGCCAGGAACACAATAATTTAATAAGTCGATTAGCTTATTATAAAAAATTTGACTTTCCGGTTGACTCATAACATAATCATAAACCGCATTATCCACTCCAGTTAATCCTCTTAAATCTTGAATGTAATAAGGGTTAGGTAAAAAACGCACATCCATGACAACATCTGCATCTATTGGAAGACCATACTTAAAACCAAAAGAGACTACATCTATTCTAAAGGTAACTTGCTCCTTTTCAGCAAAATGTTCCATAATATAAGCTCTTAGTTGTCTGGGTTTCATTTCAGAAGTGTCTACAATCATTTGAGCACGCGTTCTTAAATCGCGTAATAACTCTTTTTCTTTAGCAATCGCACTCAATGTTGAGACTTCATTTGCTTGTGATAATGGATGATGTCTACGTGACTCCTTATAACGAGAAACCAATTCTTGGTCATTGGCTTCTAAAAAGAGAATTCTTGAAGTAACATCTTGATTATTATCCATCGTACCGATTATATCCGATAACTCATCAAAAAACTCCCGTGTTCTTAAATCAATTACCATAGCGATTTTAGTGATTTTACCTGATTCTCGCATCAATTGCCAAAAGGTTGGCAAAAGACTTGGCGGCATATTATCGATGCAGTAATATCCAAGGTCTTCAAAACTTTGAACAGCAACGGTTTTGCCTGCACCACTCATCCCAGTGATAATGACTAATTCCAAATTTGACATGGTCTCCCTCTTTTCTTGGTGAATATTTATTACTCTCTATTATATCACAAATTAATTTCTACTCTATCTATGAATCTTTTAGCTAAAAAAGCTGCTGAAATCCACTTTCTTAAAAAGAAAAAGATTTCAGCAGAGATTTAACTTACTTAATCAATTGATTCAAAAAGGCCTCTAAACTCACTATTTTGTCATTTGCAGCCTGTTCACTTTTAGCTTTAGCGCCCATATATAATTTTATTTTTGGCTCTGTGCCACTTGGTCTTAAGGCAATCCATGATCCGTCTTTCAATTTATATTTTAAAACATTGGATTTAGGATATGAAAGACTGGATTGTTTACCATCTGCATAAATCAAATTACTATTTAAATAATCGTAGGCTTCGGCAACAGGAATACCAGCTACCTCCGTCAAGCGATTAGCCCGCGTTTCATTCATTAACGCTTCCATTTCTTGCTTTCCATCAAGTGATGTAAAAGAGATGGATAAAGTTTTTTCTTTATAATAACCATATTCTTCATAAATTGACATTAGCGCTTGTGCGAGGGTTTTGTTTTGTTTTTTATAAAAGGCTGTAATTTCAGCCAACATTACTAAGGCTTGAATAGCATCTTTATCACGTGTAAAGCTCTTCAATAAATAGCCAAAACTTTCCTCAAAGCCCATAATGAAGGTGTGCGCTTTTGATTCTTCGTACTGTTTAATTTTTTCTGCAATAAATTTAAAACCTGTTAAAACATCTACCGTCTCAACCTTATAGGCTTTAGCAATTTCTTCTGCTAGATCTGTTGAAACAATCGATTTTATGATTACACCATTTTCAGGTAATTGATCTTTGGCTTGGTATGCTTTTAACATATAGTTCAACATTAAGCAGGCGATTTGGTTTCCTGATAGCAATTGATAATTTCCTTCTTGAGTACGAATCATCGCACCTAAACGATCAGCATCCGGATCTGTTGCTAAAAGAATATCAGCTTCAATATTTCGCCCAATTTGTTCAGCCAAGTCAAATGATTCAGGCGATTCAGGATTAGGGGATTTAAGAGTTGGAAAACCTCCATCTGGTTCTGCTTGCTCTTCAACAACATGGATGTTAGAAAACCCTGCTTGTTCTAAAGCCTGCATCCCTAGATACATTCCCGTACCGTGTAGTGGAGTAAAAACAATTTTTACTTCTTCTGCCATCTCAGCAATTAGATTAGAATCAATCGTTACTTTAGCAATCTCAGCTAGATAAGCTTGATCCACACGATCACCAATAATTTCAACTTTACCTGACCCTAACAATTCCGTCTTATTTCCTACTTCAATGACTAGTGGATCTTCAATGGACCGTACAAACCGAGTTAACTTATCCGCATCTTCTGGTGGCATTTGACCGCCATCTTCACCATAGACCTTATAACCATTATATTCTGCCGGATTGTGACTAGCCGTTACCATGATACCCGCATAAGCATGTAAATAACGCACAGCGAAGGACAAGGTAGGTGTTGGACGTAGGCTTTCATATAAATAAACCTTAATTCCGTGCTTACCTAAGACTAAAGCGGCTTCCATTGAAAACTCGGGGGAATAGTGTCTCGAATCATAGGCAATAACAACACCACGCTCTTTTGCTTCTTGACCTGCTTCATTGATTAACATGGCTAAACCTTCTGTTGCTTGTCTAACTGTATAAATATTCATTCGGTTCGGGCCCGCTCCTATAATACCGCGCATCCCTGCCGTACCAAAGCTTAAAACATTATTAAAAGCATCTTTTGTTTCATCGCCAGCTTGTTCTTCTAGAGATTTCTTGACCGCTTGGTCAAGATTTTCTTTGTTTTTCCATTTTTTATATAATTCACGCCAAGGCATATTCTCGCCACCTTTCTCATTGTTATTTATTATATCATGATTGGGATAAAATAGTAGAAATTTGACTAATCTCCCACGTTTTTAGTTATTTCTTAAAAAGACTTACCTTTAAAAATAGCTAAGTCTGATTAATTATAAAAATTAGTCTGCTAAGGTTTGAATATATTGGTAAGCCATATGGCCTGCATGACTCCCGTCGCCAACAGACGTGGCAATTTGACGTAAATGTGTTTGGCGAACATCTCCTACAGCAAAAATGCCCGGAATCCGCGTTTCCATTTTTTCGTTGGTGATAATCCATCCTTCTTCATCCGTAATATCTAGATGGCTAACCAACGAAGAGTTCGGCACTAAGCCAATGTAGATAAAGACTCCCTCACAAGGATATGTGTAGCGTTCGCCGGTTTTTCTATTTCGTAAGAACACGCCTTCTACGGATTGATCACCTATAACTTCTTCAACAGTCGTATCCCAAATGAAGTCAATTTTATCATTTTTGAAAGCACGCTCTTGTAATATCTGTTGAGCTCTAAGACTGTCTCGACGGTGAACAATGGTTACTTTATCAGCAAACTGAGTGAGGTAAATTCCTTCTTCGACAGCCGAATCTCCCCCTCCTACAACCACTAAGTGGCGGTTACGGAAAAAGAAGCCATCACAAACAGCACAATAAGAAACTCCTTTACCACTTAAAAGATTTTCCCCTGGAATATCTAACTTTCTATGCTGAGATCCAGTAGCAATAATGACAACAGGTGCTACATAGATGTTCTTGCTGGTAATGACATGTTTTACTTGGTCATGTAACTCAATTCCAACCACCGTTTCCATTGAATGCTGCGCGCCAAACTCCATAGCAGATTCAAAAAATTTATGAGCTAATTCTGGACCGGCTATTTTAGAAAAACCTGGATAGTTCTCTACATCAGCCGTATTATTAACTTCTCCTCCTGGTAGACCCTTCTCAAGAATAATTGTTTTTAAATTGGCACGTGAAGCGTATAGGGCTGCCGTCATTCCTCCAGGGCCAGCGCCTACTATCACAACATCGACATTAATCATTGTCTTTTCAATCGTATCTTCCATCTTATCTTCCTTTCTCTGAGGTGATCACTTCATTGTGTTGGGCTAAAGAGGCTTCTTGTTTGCCAGAGCGATTCATTAATTGACTAACCACTTCTTTAACATCCGCTCCTTGATAAAGAACTTGATAGAGGCCATTAGTAATTGGCATATCGACTTGATATTCTTGTGCCAACTCATAAGCTGCCAGGCAAGTAAAAATACCCTCAACCACCATCTGGACTTCTTCTGTCACTTCTTCAACGGTTAAGCCTTTAGCCAACAAATTACCAGCTTGCCAATTACGTGAATGAATGCTGGTACAAGTTACAATGAGGTCTCCAACTCCACTTAAACCAAGAAAAGTTAGCGGGTCTGCCCCTAAGCGTATACCCAAACGCGATATTTCAGCCAAGCCCCGTGTAATTAAACCGGCCTTAGCATTGTCCCCGTAGTTTAAACCATTAAGAATTCCTGCGCCTAAAGCAATAATGTTTTTCAAGGCAGCGCCTAATTCAACCCCTATCACATCCGTGTTAGTGTATACACGGAAATAATTATTCATAAAGAGCTCTTGAACAGTTTCAGCAGCTTCTAGCGATTCACTGGCCGCGGTAACGGATGTAAGATCTTCGCGTGCGACCTCTTCCGCATGGCTAGGACCGGATAAGACGACTAAAGCTCTGTAAAGATCTGTGGTCAGCTCTTCTTGAAGCACTTGAGAAATACGCAAGTGACTTTTTTGTTCAAGTCCTTTAGACACATGAATAATTAAAGGAGGTCGCTCCATTTTGACTAAAAGTTTATTTACTTCTTTAGAAACCTTACGAATTGCTTGGGTGGGTACTGCAAAAAGCAAGACTTCTGCTTTCTTTAAGGCTTGTGCTAAATCAAGCGTTGCTTTAACAGTCTCATTCAGCTCAAATTCTTTAAGAAAATGCGAGTTGGTATGTTGTTGATTAATCTCATCAACCACCTGAGGATCAATGCTCCAAATAGTAACACTATGTTGATTGTCTGATAAGACTTTTGCTAGAGCAGACCCCCACGAACCTGATCCTAGAATTGTAATGTTCATTTTTTTCTCCTTATCTTGCAATATCTGATTCCTTATAGAAGGGAAGTGTCAAGTGGACTCTTCGATAAATCATAATTGAAATAGCACTTACAACGATAATTAACGAAAAAACTTGTGAGACTCTAAAAGGTCCCCAATAAAGACTATCTGTTCGTAAACCTTCAATCCAAGCTCTACCTATACCGTACCAAACTGCATAAAAGCTTGCGACTTCTCCTTCTTTTAAGAAACGCTTCCTTCTTATCGTCATAATTAAAACAAGACCGATAAAGTTCCATAAAGACTCAAATAAGAAGGTGGGTTGACGATATTGCCCTTGGACTTCCATTTGATCAATGATAAAAGTAGGTAATCTTAAATTTTCTAAATAGGAGCGACTCACAATCCCTCCGTAAGCCTCCTGGTTAATAAAATTACCCCACCGCCCAACAATTTGTGCCAACATCAAGGCAGGTGCTGCCATGTCCATTTCTAATGCTGCATTTAAATTATCTTTACGAATAAAATATATTAAGGTTAGAAAGCCCGCAATAATTCCGCCATAGATTGCAATACCACCGTTCCAAATAGCAAAAACACTCAACAAATTATCTTGATAGGACTGCCAAGAAAAGGCTACATAATAAATTCTAGCCCCTATAAAACCGATGATAATTGCCCAAAAAAGGCGATCAAAGGCCTTATCTGGATCGGCCCCTTTACGTTTAACTTCCCTTATATATAAGAAATAGGCCAATAACATTCCGAAACCAATGATTAGCCCATACCAATAGACAGGCCAACTTCCAATATGAAAGGCGATGCGATCTATCTTCATAAAAATTGAGCCGAAAGAATTAATCATTAGTCACCTCACGATTAGACATGATCAAAGCATCTAATTTAGCATTAAAGGCATCTGTAGCATCAAAGCCCATACTGTTGGCTCTGAAATTCATAGCGGCTGCTTCAATAATAGCTGCTAAGTTCCGTCCTGTTTTTACCGGTATTCTCGTTCTTGGGATTTGAACATCAAAAATCCGGTCGTATTGTTGACCAGACCCTAAACGATCATATTCAATTTGTCCATCATCTAATACCATCTCGATAATTAATTCTAACTTTTTAGAACGTACAATGGCCGAGACTCCATAAAGACTCATTACATCAACAATTCCCAAGCCACGAATTTCTAATAAGTTTTGTAGAATTTCCGGCGCTTCACCAATTAGGGTTAGCTCATCCACCATAAAAAATTCTACTCGGTCATCGGCTACTAGACGGTGACCCCTTTGAATCAACTCTAAAGCGGTTTCTGATTTGCCGACTCCAGAGGTGCCTGTTAACAAGACTCCCATCCCAAATACTTCAAGAAAGACTCCATGCTTTGAAAAACGCTCTGCTAATTGTCCTTCTAAATAATTGGTTAGATTTGCCAAGACCCGGCTAGTACGAGAACGAGCTGAAAGTAGTGGCACCTGACGTTCTTTAGCTATTAAAATAAGTTCTGAAGGTATAGATATTTTTCGAGCGACTACAATAGCAGGCGTATCTTCACGACAGATAGAGCGGAATTTCTCAATACGTTCTTGGCTAGTCAAGGTATCTAAATAAGCTGTTTCTGTTCGACCGATTAATTGAATCCGATCACTCGGATAGAATTCTTTGAAGTCTGCCAGAATAAGTCCTGGTCTTGAAACTTCACTGGAAACAATTTTCTTATCGACATGTTCATGACCATAGACAATCTCCACATCTAAAGTTTCAGTTAATTTTTGGACTGTCACATATTTTCCCACGGTCCGATCCTCCATTCATTTTTCTCTAAAATGGTATCATAGAAAGAGCCTTCTGACTAGCAAATGGCGCTATCATTAAAAATGAGCCCTCACCTAATAAGATGAGGGCTCGTTTTATTTTTCTAAAAGTCACTCCAGTTATCGTCATCTTGAGGAGTAATATCTTTAATCACCTGATGAGAATTAGTTTCTGAATATTTCTTTCCTTTACGACGTAAAGAGGGTTTGCCAACTTGATAATCATAGGGTATAATAACCGCCATTAAAATGTATGGGAAAAAACCCACTCCTGCTGAAAACATAGCAATCAGAAAAATTAAACGGACTAAAGTCGAATCAATATTAAAGTATTCTGCTATACCACCACAAACACCAAAAATGCGGCGATCGGATGATGAGCGTGTTAATCGTTGCATTATTTACCTTCCTTTCCTGTCTCAGAATCTCCATCTTTTAGGTACAAATCTCCAAAGGTAATACTTGCATCAATCTGAACTTCTTTCTGATCCAGATGACCGGGACGATTGTATATAAATGATTTACCACCATCAAAAATTTCTTGTCGGTCTAAGCCAGACATTCGATGCTTAATTTGTCCTTCAGAGAGATTACCTCTTGCGGTGAAAGCCTGTTCTTTTAGTAAGCTGACTTTAAGGTCGCCATGAACAGCTGAAAGTGAGATGTTAGCTGGTTCGATATCTTTTTTAGTAATGTAACAATCTCCATTAACTGTACTGGCCTTAATATTACCAACTGGTCCAACAATTCGGAAGTCTCCATTAATATTTTTAAGACTAGTTGTTTGGATGGTTGAGTTTTTAATTTTTACATCACCATTGACTAGATTCAAACCTAATATATCAGTTGAGATGTTTTTAAGTTTAACATCTCCTAATTTTGTGTCAATATTCACTTCATCTGCCTTGGTATCAGCAAGACGGATGTCTCCTCGCTTACTAGAAATGATTAGATTGTTTACTTCCATTTGTTTGACTCTTATATCTCCATTAAGGGTATTTAAAACAACTGAATGATATAGCTTATGAGGCAAGCTGATCTTGGCATCCATAGCTAAATTCATAGCATCCACATGAAAAACCAATTTATTTTCAATGGTGGTTATAGTTACTTTTTCTTTGAACAAGTCAACCGTTAGCTTATCTTGTCCACCCATCAGCTTAATAGCAGCCTCTACTAAAATGTCGTCGCCTTCATGGAATTCTACTTGTAAATCACCATTTAATACATTAAAATCCATCGCTGTTAAAGTTGCTCCATCAAAGGAAAAAGTATGGTCTAATACTTGACTCTTAATCCAAGGCACATTGAAAGATACATTAACATCCTTAGTGGTGAAATTATTGAGTGAGGATTTTATCAGATCCTTCACTTGCTTGCCAAGGCGTTTACCTTCTCTGCTTGCTTCTTCTTTAAATTGGTGCGCTTGCTCAGTAAGAACTTGGGTGGAATTAGAAATAAACCGTTTAAATTCAGGGTCAGCTTGTTGATTTTCTTTACATTCTTCATATAGATCCTCTTGCTGATCATAAAGTCCTTCGACTTGCTGTTCTAAATGTTTAATTTCACTGTCAATCGCTCTTTCTTGTAAGGTAAAATCTTTGACCTGATCTTTCATCTCAGTGGTCAGTTCTTCAATTTCAGCCAGAATTTCTAGTTCTCTTAACCGCTGTTGGATAATAATCTTTTCTTCATTAAATTGATGAAGTCGCTCATTAACCTCTTCAATTTCTTGCTGAATGGCCTGCCCTTTTGTTTCAAAAGCTTCAGCCTTTGCTTGATAAGAAGCATGTTCTTCTTGATCACTGGTCTGTTCTTTAAAAGAAGGTCTGTCTTTTGTTTCTTTACGGTTTTCCAGTGAATCATTGACCTCTTTAACGACTTGATTGCTTGCTTGAGCTACTTCTTTCACTACACTTGTCCCTGCATTCACTGCTTGATCTACCATTGAACGAACCAGGCGGTTGAGGTCATCTTTTACCAATGTCTTGCTCTCAATTTTAGTGTCTTTTGTCTTAGCGCTATCCTCAGTAGGTTCTGATGAATCGTTTGCCATACCACCTGCTTCAAGTAATCTTAAGGCTTCATCCATAGATATAATTTTTTGTCTAACTAATTCGATAATTCTTTCTTTCTCGTTCATAATAATCCTCCTAATTTATACTGACCCTCTTCATCTTCTATTATGCTAGTTAATTACTCTTTAATCATAGGTCCCTAGGCTGATATTTGTTTTTAAAGAAATCGTTATCTGATTCCTGTTATTAGGATAGCGGTTATTATTAAAAAAGCATAGGCCGGACGTCTTAGTTTCCCAGCCTATGCTCTCTATTATCGAAAACCCTTATCTTTATCGCGCTTCAAAATATCTTTTAAAAATTTGCCAGTATGACTCTTTCGTTTTCTAGCGATTTCTTCCGGAGTACCAACAGCCACTACTTGACCTCCGTGACTACCACCTTCGGGCCCCATATCAATAATATAGTCTGCCGTTTTAATTACATCAAGATTGTGTTCAATAATAACTACCGTGTTGCCAGCCTCTACTAATCGATTAATAACATTCATTAATTTAACAATATCATGAACATGTAATCCAGTAGTCGGTTCATCCAAAATATAAAGCGTTTTGCCATTGGAAACACGATGAAGTTCAGCGGCTAATTTCATTCGCTGTGCTTCTCCACCCGATAAAGTGGTTGCCGATTGTCCTAACTGGATATAGCCTAAACCTACGTCTTGCAGCGTTTTCATTTTGCGCGCTATCTTTGGATGCGCATCAAAAAATTCCACTGCTTCATCGACTGTCATATTTAAGACATCGCTTATCGATTGTCCTTTGAATTTAATTTCGAGTGTCTCTGAATTGTAACGGGCGCCATGACAGACATCGCACGGAACATAAACATCTGGGAGAAAATGCATTTCAATTTTCTTAATACCTGCTCCACCACAAGATTCACAACGTCCTCCCTTGACATTAAATGAAAATCTTCCTTTATTGTAACCGCGAATTTTAGCATCATTAGTATTCGCAAATAATGCACGAATGTCATCAAAAACAGAAGTATAGGTTGCCGGGTTAGACCTTGGAGTTCGACCAATTGGACTTTGATCAATTTCAATCACTTTTTCTAGCTCTTCAAATCCACTGATATCTTTGAATTTACCCGGTCTTTCCTGAGTAGAGGTTAACCGCTTAGCTAAGGCAACTTTTAAGATGCGATTCACTAAGGACGATTTGCCAGAACCGGAAACGCCAGTCACACAAGTTAAGCGACCAATTGGAAAAGAAACATCGATATTTTTTAAATTGTTTTCACGAGCACCCTTGACCTCAATCCAACCTAAGTCTTCCTGTCTACGTTTTTTAGGCACAACAATCCCTTTTTCGCCCCTTAGGTATTTACCAGTAAGAGAGTCAGGGTTCCCCATTACCTCTTGAGGGGTTCCAGCAGCTACAATTTTTCCTCCTTGATCGCCCGCACCAGGCCCAATATCGATTAGGTAGTCAGCTGCTAACATGGTCTCTTCATCGTGCTCAACAACAATTAGGGTGTTCCCTAAATCACGCATCTCCATTAATGAATGAATTAAGCGATCATTGTCTCGTTGATGCAAGCCAATTGAAGGTTCATCCAGTATATAAAGCACGCCGCTTAGTCGCGAGCCAATTTGGGTAGCTAAACGAATCCTTTGAGCTTCTCCTCCTGACAACGAGCCTGCAATTCGATCGAGTGTCAAATACTCCAATCCCACATTATCTAGAAAAGTCAAACGATCATTGATTTCTTTCATAATCGGTTGAGCAATCATCAAGTCATGCTCATCAAATTGTATATTTTCAAAATGTATTTTTGCCATATCAATAGACAATGCTGTCACTTGAGCAATATTTTTATCAGCCACTCTTACACTTAAAGCTTTTTCGTTCAAGCGTTGACCTCTACAAGTTGGACACTCTAACTCTTGCATATAATTACGCAAAACATCTCGCATATAATCTGAACTTGTTTGATTATAGCGTCTTTCAACATTATTAAAGATCCCTTCAAATGTCTGATCAACCGTTCGCTTCTTACCACCGTGCATGGGTTCAAAGGTAAATTTAAAGTGAAAGTTAGGTTGCCCATATTTGAGCGCTTCTTGTTGGTCCTTGGTTAATTCTTCATAAGGAAGGTCCATTGGGATACCGTAAGCTTTAGCAAATTGTTCTAGCATAGAAGCATAGTAGCCCGAACCTTCTTTGCCCCAAGGTAAAAAGGCTCCCTCACGCAAAGTTAAGGTTGGATCAGGAATAATTAAATCTTCATCAGGAGTTAAACGAGCACCCAAACCATCACAAGCCGGACAAGAACCGAAGGGTGCATTAAAAGAAAAAAGTCTTGGTTCTAACTCTTCAATAGAAAAATCACAGTATGGACAAGTATAATGCTCATTAAAATAAAGTTCCTCTCCATCAATTACATCTACAACTAAATAACCTTTAGAAGCATTCACTGCTGTTTCAACGGAGTCATAAAGTCGAGATCGAATCCCTTCTTTAATCACAATTCGATCGACCACAATTTCAATAGTATGACTGACTTTTTTTGAAAGTTCGGGAACTTCGGTTAAATCAAATATTTCTCCATCTACTCTTACACGAACATAACCTTCTTTAGCTACTTGCTCCAACACTCTTTTATGCTGCCCTTTTTGATTCCTTACAAGTGGTGAAAGAATTTGAATTTTACTGCGATCTGGTAATTCCAATAAGCGATCCACCATCTGTTCAACAGATTGTCTAACAATGGGTAAGTTGTGACGAGGACAGTAGGGAGTCCCTACTCTGGCATAAAGCAAACGTAAAAAATCATTAATTTCAGTAGCTGTTCCTACGGTTGAGCGCGGGTTCTTACTGGTTGTCTTTTGATCAATTGAAATGGCGGGACTCAGACCCTCAATCGAATCGACTTCCGGTTTATCCATTTGCCCTAAAAATTGACGTGCATAGGCTGACAAACTTTCTACATACCTTCTTTGGCCTTCTGCATATAGGGTATCAAAGGCAAGTGATGACTTGCCAGACCCCGATAATCCAGTCACTACAACTAATTGATCACGAGGTATTTCTATGTCTATATTTTTTAAATTGTGGGTTCTTGCACCCTTGATGGTAATTTTATCTTTAGTCAAAATAATCCCTCTCTTCTCTGTCCGTAAAAAAACTCTTCACCTCATTATAACACAGGTCACTTTCTAAACCAGAAAATTTGTTCGTATGTTTTCCCGAACGTTTAACTGGAATTTCGTTTATTCATCTAACTTTTTATACTCCTTAAGATAGGGGTGTGCTAAAATTAACTTATGTTAATAAGAAAGGGTGTTGAAATTGCAATTAGTTTATAAAGGCAAAACAAAAGACGTCTACTCCTTGGAAAATGGAAACTACCTCTTAAAATTTAAAGACGATGTCACTGGAGAAAACGGTGTCTTTGACCCTGGGGCGAACTCTGTTGGTCTATCTATCGAAGGCGTTGGTCGTGCTGGTTTAGAAATGTCTCAATTTTTCTTTGATAAAATCCATCAAGCTGGAATCTCAACACACTTTGTTAATGCAAACATGGATGAACAAACAATGGAGGTTAAGCCTGCTAAAGTGTTTGGTAAAGGTTTAGAAGTGATTTGCCGCCAAAAAGCAGTGGGTTCTTTCTTCCGTCGCTACGGTGATTATATTGAAGAAGGCAGTGATCTTCCTCAATACGTGGAGTTCACAATTAAAGATGATGATCGTCAAGATCCACCAATCACTAAAGACGGATTAGTTGTTCTTGATATTTTATCCGCTGAACAAGTAGACCGCACCGTTGAGCTCACTCGTCAAATTACAACCATTGTATCTGATGAATTAAAAGCTCATGGTCTTGATCTTTATGATATTAAGTTTGAATTTGGTACTTTACAAAACAACGATGAAGTTGTCCTAATTGATGAAATCTCTGGTGGTAATATGCGTGTCTATAAAGACGGCCAATATATTGAACCATTGAAATTACACCAATTACTATTTAAAGCTTAATTCCTATTTTAAATCTAAGCCAAATAATAAAATCAAAGCGTCTCTCGATTAAATAATCGAGAGGCGCTTGTTTTATTCCTATTTTCCTAGGACTATGGTCTGATTTTTTAAAAAACTACTTTATCTGCCGTAGTAATTGTTTTATAATTTAAATACTCCATCAGATACAGTAAAAAGAGTGAGGTGATTCATTGATAAATAGTGATATTTTTAGAGGGTATAACGACCTTTTCATCCTAGCTATTTTAGATAAGAGTGATTCCTATGGTTATGAAATTGGCAAAACAATTTCTCATTTATCCAATGAAAAATACATCATGAAAGAAACAACTCTTTACTCCATTTTTAACCGCTTAAAAAAAGATGGTTTAATCGAAGACTATCCCGGCCAGAAAACAAATGGTCGTCCAAGAACCTACTATCGATTAACGCAAAAAGGGAAAGAAGTCTTACAAGATAAAGTCAAAGAATGGACAATCGTTAAAGCAATCGTGGAAAATATTATTAAAGGAGCTTAATTATGGACGTAATAAAAACCTATCTTGATTCTATGTTTAACAAGATTGAAGTCAATGATGAAATGCTTCAACTGAAGGCAGAAATCTTGGCAAATATGGAAGACAAATACCAAGACTTAATTGATTCAGGTCTGAGTGAGCATGAAGCCGTTGGTAAAGTGATTACTGAATTTGGCAGTATTGAGGAACTGATTGATGCTTATCAATTCAAAACACAAGATAAAAACAAACTGCCACACTATCCCTTACTCACAGAAGAAGAAATCAATGCTTTTATTACCAATAGCACCAAGTCAAATTTATTAACAGCCCTCGGTACCTTTTTGATGATTGCCTCTTCATCAGTCTTCATGACTTTAGAAAGTGTCTTAGGTGAAAACAGCACCTTAGCCGATAGCTTCGGAATTAGTATCATCATAGTGTCAATTGTAATTGCTGTTGGTTTCTATGTAACAGCTAGCCAATTTAATGGCAAACCAAAAAAAGTAGCTAAGGGAGAATATCGTTTATCTAAGAACTTAGAAAGGCAACTAAAAAACGACTTGAAACAACAAGAGAAAGTTAGCTCTTATGGATTCATTGCTGGTATCGCCTTAATTCTTCTACCCATTATACCTATCGTTATAGTTGACAGTCTAAATGTAGCAACTAGTCTAGCAGATTTGACTATTTCCGGACTCTTGATCTGTGTTGCTAGCGCAGTCTTCCTTTTCATCTATTTAGGAGGAAATCAATCAACTTATAAAAAGTTATTGGAATCTGGCCTTTCATCACAGGTTAGCCCTCAAGAAATCAACAGTCGAGAGCGTCTTAAAAAAACAGATAAAATATTTGATGATATATACTGGCCATTGGTCACTGTTATTTATTTTCTCTGGTCGTTTATCAGTAGCGCTTGGGCAATTTCTTGGGTGACCTTTATAATTGCTAGCGTAATAGAGGACCTTTTAAAACATTTGTTAGGATTAAAAACCGATTAAATAAAATCACTTCGATTACTAAATAGCTATATGAAAAAATCTTTACCTTTGAGAGATTTTGGCTTTAATAAAGTATAGCTCCACCTATCTTTGACTGAGAGCAAGATCCCTCCAGCATTCTTTCTAATTGAACAATTAGTGAAGCCCTTTGAAAATGTAACTTCTACATTTTCAAAGGGCTTTATCATTACATCTTAGATAATTTTCCACCAATTTCAAACTCATACTTATGACCTTGAGTCATTGAGTGGTAGAAGCCTTTACCTTCATATATTTGAAACACTTGGGCACCCACTTGATCTGCTTGATCAGGGTAAACTATTTCGACATAAGGATTGTTACCTAAAATTTCTGTTAATTTTTCTTTACCTAACTCTCGTACTTTCCCTTCAATCCGAATCACCTGAATCAAATAATCTTCTTCCTTCATAGCTGTCATTGCAACAGCTTTATTGTCTTGGAGTTGTTGATAAAGTTTTGTTTTAGGATTGGTCATGAAAAAGATTCCTTTATCGTTTGCTAGACCAACATGAACATGTCGAGCATGCGGTTTATTTTCATTGTCAACCGTTGCTAGCACAGCGACTTTCATATCATTTTGAAATATATCCATAATTTTTTCGATGTTCATCTTTTTTCTCCTTAAAAAACAATTGAAATTAATATTCTCTGTTAAAAATATGATTTAGAGTTTGAGCCATATACACTTCAACTAAAGGACCTACCCAAAAAATTAACCCAATTATTGTTAGAAGCCCTAACAACCCTACAGTAACAATCGCTCCAACTCCATCCATCATAACGAAGCCTAGAAGACCTATCAAAATAAAAAAGACAATAAAGATTAAAAGAATAACTATTAGGCTTTTTGCGATTCGGCCAAAATTATTTTTAGCTACCGTTAAACTTTTAGTAAAGGTTGCCCAGAAATTATACTTGCCTTCCACATCATATGCTATTAGATATGAAATAGGTACTAAAAACACGCTTAAGGCCAATGCCAACAGCATAAATATCAAAACAAAAACTAAGCTAGCCGTATTGCCATATTGGCTTAGTTGAAAAAATATCAAGCCAGAAACAAATAATAGTAAGAACCCGGCGATCCAACCCAAGACATTGGCAAAAAATGACTTGATCGGAAGTGTAATGATTTTTACAGGAGAGGTATGAAAGAAAGCTGAATCTGCTATTCGCATTTCAGGAAAATTTAGCTTTTGAAAATAGGATCTTCTTTGCATAATGCGTAGGAATACCGATAATATCATAGTGATTAAGGCTATTAAGCCTCCTACACCTGTATATTGTGCTTTAAAAAAATCTTGACTAAATTGAACTAATTGATCGGGTGTCATCGTTTCATTAACACTGGTAATAAATGTATTCAATTGATCATTAACCGGAGAGAACATATTGAGAATTCTATTGATTACGGAGGATCCTACAGTTGCAATAAGAATAGTCCCCATAAAATAGCCATAATGTCTTTTTAATCTTTGAATCGATTCAGATAACATCTAACCACTCCTATCATTTTTGATATTCTTTATTTTATCAATTATCGCTGCTAGCTTCAACATAGGGCTGGTGAACTTCTCCCATGGAAAGGAAAAACCTTCTTAAAGAAAAAGAAGGTTTAAATAAATATTTATTTAAAGTTTTTATGATTCGGTAGGATTAATTGATATAAATCGACGATTTCTTTTGCCATATCGTTAACAGTCATTGCGTTCATCAGGTGGTCTTGGGCATGAATCATTAATAAAGATAATTCCGAGCTATTCCCTTGAGCTTCGCCTACCAATAACTTTGTCTGCAATTGATGAGCAGTTAAGATTGACTCCTGGGCTAATGCGAACTTCTGCTGAGCCAAATCAAAATTGCCTTCTTTAGCAAAGCGGATAGCCTCCATTGATTGACTGCGCGCATCGCCACCATTGGCAATCATTAGCATGGCAATTTCTTGTACTTCTTCTACTTTCATTTTAGTCTAAAAGCGATTCGGCTTGCAACAAGACTTTTCTACCGTTTGCTAAGCCGTAATCATTTTTATCAATACTTTCAACAATGATTTGCTTTGGAGCATAGCGTTTAGACAAACCTTCTGATAAATAAGAAACTTGTGGTCCTAATAATAAGACATCGATATTTTCATTGTTTACATAATCTTCCATTTCATGGACCGAAGATGAAATAATCTCATAATCTAGTTCTTCAGTCTTTACAATATTATTCATCTTATTAACCAACATGGTTGTAGACATTCCAGTACCACACACCAACATAATTGTTTTTTTACTCATTAGTCACCCTCCATATAATAAATCACAAATAATTACTCTTATAGAATCTATATTAGCTGATTATTTAAGCGTTTTCAACGGCTTTATGCTTTTTTTTGATAAACAGTGCCATTATTTACTAACGGTGTCTTTTAATCGCACATTAAAACTGATAAAGCTGATTCGTTGTGATCGGCCTCATTAAAAAACTAAAATCTTTGCTCACACCAATAGTCTAACAAATTACAGCAATTTTTTACACCTTTATTCCTCATTTTTCTCAGTTTCTTTAGGCCTTAACCTAGCAATAGGTTCCATCACTTCGTTAAACATTCTTTGGTCATATTCAGACTCAAAATGGTCGGTTATTTTATTTGATAAGTATGATATAAACCCTTTAATAACCTCTTGATGCTTATGAGAAGAATTAAGGCCAATGAAATATAAGGCTTCATAAAGATCACGAATTAAATAGGCGTCTTGATTAATATACTGAACCAATTGACCAAAATTTTGGAATAGAATCTTCTGAAAAGGGCAGTAGTCATAACAAACGCCTACTTCTAGTGTTTGTGACGAAGGTAATTCTATTTCTTCTAAATAGACTGCATACCTGGCCGGAGCTTGCCCTAATTCACCTAATAAAATGGACTGGTAACGAAAAACATGACTAATGGTGTTGGGGTCATTTATAGAAGGTGAGGCACTCCGCAAAGCGATATCTGTTAACTTCGAAAGAGCAAAATCAGGATTGTACATAGAAGAAGGTTCGTGTTGAAAAATAAAAGACCGATTCAATTTCTCTTCAAACTTTTCCCAATCTTTTTGTTTCTTCAAAGAATAAGCCTCAGCTAAAACAGCTCCTTTACCTACAAAATCACCATTTCTAACCTTCAAAACAATCACACATTTACATTCTTTTGCTAAATCAAATAAACGATCAATATCGACAAAATCTAGATAACCTTGTTTCAAAGACTGCACACTTTGACTGGCTGCCCCTTTAATAGAAGGCAATTGGTCCACAAATGTTGCTGCTTCAAAAAAGGCTTTATTTTCCGAGATAATTTTTGAAGCTCTTTCAAATAGTCCTTTAATGACCTGATTGTGTTGAACAGATTGTGAGATATCAAAAACAAAACGAATAAAGTATAAAACACTTGTAATCCCATACATTAAAGCCACTGTCCCCGACATCACTAAATATTCGCCTTGAGATTCGCGCATGAAAAATAAGGAAACCAGGCAATAAACAAAACCACCTAAATAAATACCCAAAGTTTGAGTAGACGATTTACGAAAAAGAAAATTTTCAATTGTTCGCGGCCCAAAACTAGAAGTATAATAGGACATCACACTCAGCATGGTAGCAAAAGTAAAAGTTGCCACAGCAAAAAGGGAGCCTGCTAAAGAACTTAATATCATTTGCGCAAAGTTTTGACTGGTTAGTAACACACTCGGTAGCGCATCTAGGTCTCCCCAATAGCGCACATCCATTAACATAACAAGTACCGCTAAAAAGAAAGCAAGTATAACATTATAAACAAATACCCACCAAGATTTTTGATCTTCAAAATATAGTTTTAAGCTTTCTATCATATGCACCTTTCCTCATTTCACTCTATCTTCCATTAAGAATAGAACATTCTTACCCATTCCACAAGTAGACATTCACAAAATAAATTCTTACCTCTCTTTATGATGATTAATCAAGACCTAGTTCTTGAATTTTTATCACAATCTTTCGGACTTTTCTTATTATTTTTTTCACGAACTTAAGTGTATTTGGTATAAAAATGCCTGTACGCTAGGTTTTATGAACTTGGGTGGGAAGGCAAGAACTGGATTAAATTTTTGTGAAAAGTATTGAACATTTATAGCGGAATGTCTACAATGGAGCGTAGAGATTTCCTAGGAAATAACTTTAAATTAATTGATTGGAGGAGTCATTTTGAAAAAAGAAATTGTATTTCCAAAATTAAGTTCAAAAGTATTGTCAGGGGTCATTATTGAATGGACCACAGAGGTTGGCCAAAGCATTCAAAAAGGTGAAGTATTATATTCAGTCGAAACCGATAAAGCTGTTCATGAGATTGAGTCGCCTTTTTCTGGAAAGCTAATAGCTATCCATCAAGAGCTAGGTGACAAAGTGACTGCTGGTGATTTAATTGCGACCATTGAAGAAAGTGAGGAAGCTTAAATGAAAATCACTGCCTCTTCATCAACCCAAGTAAAACCACGTATCCGCTTTGACAATGAATCCGTCGATCAAGTTAATAACTTACTTTCTAGCCTACAACTTAATACCGTTTGTGCCGAAGCTACCTGTCCTAACCTAGGTGAGTGCTACAAAAATGGTACAGCCACCTTCATGATCCTTGGTAGCCATTGCTCAAGAGCTTGTCGTTTTTGTGATATTCTGACAGGCAATATGGAAGAAGTGAATGACAAGGAGCCTGAAAACTTAGCCGATGCTTGTAAAACACTGGGGCTTCGCCATGTGGTAGTGACCAGTGTGGCACGTGATGATTTAGAAGATGGTGGAGCTGAACAATTTGCTCGCACAATTCGTGCTGTTAAAGAAAAATGCCCAGACACAACGATCGAGGTGCTTATACCAGATTTCCTAGGTAACAAAGAAAGTCTTGACCTTGTTATTGAAGCAAATCCTGAAATTATTAATCATAATATCGAAACGGTAGAGCGTTTATCTCCAAGAATTCGTCACCGCGCTACCTATGAACGTTCTCTTGACGTTTTAAAATATATTAAAAAACAAGCACCCCATATCTATACAAAGACAGGGATAATGCTAGGCTTAGGTGAAACTGAAGAAGAGGTTGCTCAAGCTATGGATGATAGTTTAGCGGTAGGCGTAGATTTCTTTACAATTGGACAATACCTTCAGCCTTCCCCTAAGCATTACAAACTAGAAGAATATATTTCGCTTGAACAATTTGGTAGATACAATAAAATGGGGATGAAAAAGGGCTTCAAGTTCGTAGCCTCTGGACCTCAAGTAAGAAGCTCCTACAAGGCTCATGAATCCTTGGATGCCGTCGGTGTTGACCATAACTTTGATGCTGAAAATAGCTTAGTGGCTCAATTAGCCAAAGAAGAAGCATAAAGACCCATGTTATATTTACCGACTGATTCACTTGATCCTAACTATTACTTTGCCTTAGAAGAATACTTAATGACCCAAAAAGCTTTAAAAGAAGACCTTTTCATGATCTGGCAAACCGATTTTACAGTCATGCTGGGTAATTACCAGAATGCATATGTTGAACTGAACTTACCAGAACTAGAAAAAGATCAAGTCGCTATTACACGACGTAATACAGGGGGCGGTACTATCTTCACCGACCGAGGTGGCTGGCAATTTAGTTTTATCACACCTCGTCCTCAAGGCGACAAGCGGCATGAAGCAATTAATTTTGAACGCTTCATGCAATCCATCATTCAGGCATTGCAAAGTTTAGGAATCCCTGCTGAAATGAATAGCCGCAATGATTTAATGATTCATGGTAAAAAGATTTCCGGCAATGCACAATGTTTTAAAGGAAATTCCATTCTGCATCATGGATCACTTTTATTTGAGACTGACTTGACAGCCATGGCAAACTATCTCAATCCAGCTAAACATAAATTAATTTCCAAGGGGATCAAATCTGTGAAAGTCCGAACCACTAATATTAAGAATTACTGCCCAGACGATTGGACAGCCTTGTCTTTTAAAGAAGCTTTGATTAAACAAATAGTAGGAGATCAGCCTAACTCTTTCTACCTTAGTGAAGCAGACGAACTAGCCGTTCAAAAACTTAAAAAAGAAAAATTTGAGTCCTGGGAGTGGGTCTTCGGCCGTAATCCATCGTTTTCTTTAGTTAACGAAGCGGTATTACCCGGAGGTCTCCTCAAACTTCATTGCAAAGTGGAAAAAGGTGTCATTCAATCACTCCTTTTTGAAGGAGACTTCTTTAGCACGCACGATTTAAGGGGTTTTGAGCATTCTGTAAAAGGGATTAGCTTTAATAAAAAAACCATGCAAGACCATTTTAATGATAACTATCCGCAAGATTTAATTCACAACATCAGTAATCAACAAATTATTGACACTCTATTCAAAGACTTATAAGCTATCAATAGAAAACATCAGGTCTAAACCCCCTGATGTTTTCTTTTAGAAGTCGCTTTTATCCTCTACCTCCATAGAAAGAAGGTCTCAAATGTCTGATATCCATCAAGCCATGCGCCGTCAAGACCGTGCCATGCCCAATGATTTTGCTGAAAAAGTTATCGATCAAGCTCAATACGGTGTACTAAGTATGCCCGATCAACCCTATCCTTATGCAATTCCTTTGTCAATGATACGTCACAATCAAACCCTCTATTTTCATAGTGCAAGAGCCGGTAAAAAGGTTGATTTACTTGAAGACGGTATGGCTGTCTGTGTCACTTTTGTTGGACAGGTTCAGGTTCCAAATCTATATAGCGAAAGCGAAGTCGAAACGATTGCTGCTGATCCCACTGCTTGGGGCACTTTAGCCCGTACTGTTTTTACTACTGAATTTGAGTCGGCCATTATCTATGGTAAAATTCGCAAAGTTACTAACGAAAAAGAATTGCTCAAGGCCTTACGTCTGATCGCCAAAAAATATGTCCCTAAACATTATTCACTAGTTGATAAAGCCATTGACACAGCTTTCGATTATGTTCAAGTCTATGCTATCGAAATAGAGCACCTTTCGAGCAAAAGAAAGAAATATGATGATCAAGGGCAAGAAATGAAACATGCCCGAGGATGGAAAGTTTAAAAAGAGGCTGTGACTGACGTCCGCCTCTTTTTTATTTTCAAAAATCGCTTTAAATAACTAACTATTTTCGAGTAACTCATTGTCATAGATCGTGTAATCACAACGGTAAATAAAGAGATACTTGCCATCTATTATGAGTCCTGTCGACTTAGGTACATCCGTTTTAAAATAGGAGACCTTATTCCCTGAATAAACGGCTAAAGGTGTTCCGTTTTGGCTTCGCACCATAATCGTCTTCTTTTTACCAAAAAAGGTTTGGCCTAAATTGTCCTGTAAGCGCGAAATGAATGGAAGGTTCGATCTCGTATCATAAAGTTCAACGCGATTATCTACCTCCATCGTCAAGTCATTTAACCCCTTCTCAGCAGCAATCAAAGATGATCCTACATGAGTCATCGTGTGCCCACCAATTTGAATATCTAAAACCTGTGAGTCAGCTTTGGTTGAGCCTTCAGCTGTTTGTGAATCGAACTCTTCATCTCGTTCAATTGAAACTGATTTTCCCGTCATAGAATCAATGATCTGGGCTTGCTCATCATAAGTTTGGACGGTCATAGTCAAACCAATAAAATCTTGTTTAAAGCCAGAAACAAATTCACTTATAGCCTGACAGCCAGTCAAAGCTAAAACCATTATTAATAGGATAGATAATTTAAAAGTGTGTTTGTTTTTCATTTTAGTCTCCTTTTCTTAATAGTATATCTATTCTACCAGAATCAATTACTAAGCGACTTGTACTAGAGGCTGATTTTCACTTATTTACAATCGTGATTCGTTTTTAATGAATCCTTCAATTTGCTTATAATCTTCCGTTAAGAGAAATCCTTCTTCAACCATTTGTTGGTAAACTTTTTGTAGTCCATTGTAATAACCATTAACATTCATGAATATACAGGGATTCGTGTTTTGACCCACCCGACTCCAAGAGACGGCTTCCACTACTTCATCCGATATCCCTGTTCCATTAGGAAGCACCACAATAAACCACTATTTTAATAGTCTACCTCCTCTTTTTCAATTTACTATTATAACTAATTTTTTGTCAATAAATAGTTATTCTTAGCCCATTAAACAAAATTATTCTCAAAAGAAAATTTTTTGCAACAGTCTTAATTGTTTTTTATTTAAATAGCAATCCCCTTATCCTTTAAATTCATCAAACAAGCTTGAAGATAAACTTCATCATGTTCTGGATAGATGGGACAATCTAATTAGCGTTCTTCTAAATCCTTATAAGACGGAGCTGATTTGCCACGGTATTTGGGATCTAGCCAGAGGCTATCCGGCTGATAGCCTCTGGCTATCATTTCTTCCATTACTAAAACATGGTATTGGTATAATTTATAGGGATGATAACTAAAAACATAGTTTACAGTAGAATGTGGCTTGCCCCACCCCTTCCCTCTTAAGGCACAACATTCTCGATGTTGTCCTAAGAGTTGTTGTCGAGGTAATAAGGGAATCAAATCTTCATGCCATAAACGCATTGTTTCCCTCCTAATTTATTCATTGCAATAAGACACTTAATCTCGATTTAAGAACCAAGTAGCTCCATTAAGATAAGAAGCAAAAGCCGACCAAATTACATAGGGCAATAAGAGTAATACCGCCCAAGTGTTCTTTTGATAAAATTTAATGGCTGTGACTAGAACAGCTGTGAATAAACAAAAGCTTTCAATTACAGCGGTGCCGCGATATTTATACTTAAAGTATAAGAGTGACCAAAGATAATTAAGGCCTAATTGCGTTCGATAGGCAATAATGGCTTCGTCTTTTTCTTTACTTTCATCAATGATTATTCGGGCAATCCCCATCATGGTATATAATAATGGCCAAACAATGCCAAAAGTCTCTTTGGGAGGTGCAAATGGGGGCTGTTTGTACTTTTCATAGTCTGCTTTGGCATTATCGGCCGTTAAACGACCAATAATTGTTCCACCGACCAATGGAGCTCCTACAAGTAACCAATTTTTAATTTTCATCAAACCACTCCTTTTTCAAATTATAAGTTAACAGCCCTTCATCTCCGACTAAAATGCTTTAGCATCGATCATAAAAATACAGTAACTTTTTCTTCACCTCTCCAGCTATCCGTTCCATCCTAACAGGATCCTTTAAATAATTTTTACCAAATTCATCAATCAGTCCATGCAGGTCTTGAGCTTGAAGATAAGTGAATGATTCAGGCATTTGCACGACTGCATGTAATTGCTGATAGCTTTTATAGTCTTTTTGATCGATATAAGAAAACAACTTGCGAGCGTATGCATCTGAAATAAAGGCGACTTGGTCAAAAATATAGACTAAGAAGACATCAGCCGTTTCTTGGCCGATACCTCGAAGCTTAAGTAATTCTATTCTTAAATCAGATCCGTATTTTTCTACTATATGGCTATAATTCCACTGGTGTTCTTGGAACCAATTCAAAACGGCTTGGATAGCTAGGGCTTTATTTTTATAAAAACCAGCTGAATAAATCAGCTGTTCTAACTGACTACTTTCCAACCTTAGAATCCTTTGCGGATCAAACCCAGTCGCCAGCTTTAATTGAGTTAAGGCTTTATCAACATTCGACCAGTTGGTATTTTGAACCAGAATAGCACCTAAAATGATTTCTAATTTAGAATCCCCCGGCCACCAACCACTGGGACCCATTTCTTGCAGAAGATAAGTATACAATTTTTCGATGGAAACAGAAGTCATTGATCCACCCCTTTCCACTTTTACCTATTATATCATCTTTATTAACAGATTATGATTGAAAACCTTCTCTTCGTTGACTTGAAAGGCTTCTTGTTATACAATTCAAAGGCTCAATTTTACTTCTTTAGTTCGCTAGCTATATAATTCAAATAATCAAAAAACTTAGGAGAGATTAGATGATTCAGGTTGAAAACATTTCAAAACAATTTAAAATAGCCAAACGAAAAAAACACTCCTCAATGCCTGGTTTATCTTATTTAAAGAGAGAGACTGAATACTATCAGGCATTAGACCAAGTATCTTTTAATGTTAAAAAAGGCGAAATGATAGGCTATATTGGCCCAAACGGAGCTGGTAAAAGTACCACACTTAAAATCCTATCAGGTATCCTCCATCCAGATACTGGTGAGTGCCAAATAATGGGCCTAACGCCTTGGAAAAACAGGATAGACCATGTTAGAAATATCGGCGTCGTTTTTGGACAACGTTCTCAACTATGGTGGGATTTACCAGTTAAGGATTCTTTTGACCTGATCCGTGACCTTTACCGTGTGGATCCACAGCGTTATCATCAACAAATTGATAAGTTAGCATATGCTTTAGCTATCGAAAACTTACTGGATACTCCCGTTAGACAACTCAGTTTAGGCCAAAGAATGCGGTGTGAAATTGCCGCTGCTTTAATTCATCAGCCAGCCATTCTATTTCTAGATGAACCTACTATTGGTTTAGATGCAGTTTCTAAATTAGCTGTTCGAAAATTCATTATCGATCTTAATCAAGAAGAACAGACAACAGTTATTTTAACCACGCATGACATGCAAGATATTGAAGCACTCTCTTCACGGATTATATTGATTGGTCAAGGAAAAATACTGCTCGACGGTTCCCTGGAGGAATTAAAGAACAAAAATCAACAAAAACAGATTTGGAACATTGAATTTAATAAAGGAAGACTACCTCATCACCCGGGTATTCAAATTTATCAAGCGACTGAATCAGAAGCTTTATTATCTTTTGATTCGGATCTTCTATCCAAAAATGAATTTATTGCTTTATTAAATCAAAATCTTGATTTACAATCTATAAGCCCTCATGCTACTAACCTTGATCACCTAGTAATCCAGCTTTATCGGGAGTATCAATTATGAAAACTTATAGCGCAATATTTCGCATTCAATTTCAATCAGCCATTCAATATCGAACGGCTGCTTTAGCAGGTATTCTTACCCAATTTGCTTGGGGCCTACTTCTCATCAAAATGTTCGAATCTTTTTATCAAACCAACGCACAAAGTCAACCTATGACTTTTGAACAAGTCTGCGCTTATATATGGATCCAACAAGCCGGTCTTAATTTGTTTGCTTTATGGATTTATGACCGTACTATCTTCGAAGAAATCATTTCAGGCAATGTTGCCTATCAATTGACGCGTCCTCTCGGTCTCTATCCCCATTGGTTTATATCTAACCTTGCCATGCGAATTGCTCGCACTTTATTACGGTGTTTGCCAATGATAATTGTAGCAAGCTTTCTGCCAGAACCTTATAAGCTTTTGCCGCCAAACCACCTCCTACTTTTTATAGTGACGATGATTCTGTCTACTTTATTAATCATTGCCTTCTTAATGTTAGTCTATATTAGTGTCTTTTATTTCTTAACGGACGTGGGAATTCGAGTGATTGTTGCTACGATCGGGGAATTTCTAACCGGAGCAATCATTCCATTACCCTTTTTACCCCAGCCTTTACAAACCTTTATCCATTGGACACCCTTCGCCTATATGCAAAACATTCCTCTTAGAGTCTATTCTCTAGACATTAGCTCTTGGAATATTATCATTCCTCAAGCTTTTTGGCTGATTCTTCTGTTGGTGGCCGGTTGGTGGCTGATGCAACATGCTCTATCTAAATTCGTTATTCAAGGAGGTTAAATGCAGTGTTTAAAATTTTAGGTCTTTATTTTAAACTCAATTGGCAGGCTCAATGGCAATACCCTGTTTCTATGTTGTTATTAATTATGGGGCAATTCTTAGCAACCTTTGTCTCTGTACTAGGCATTTATTTTATGTTAGAAAGATTTCACAGCGTACAAGGGTTTTCAAAAGATGAAGTGCTTTTATGTGCTGGAATTTTCACTTTTGCGGCCGCCTTAGCTGAAATGCTAGCCAGGGGATTCGATTCTTTTCCTCAGATGATTGCTAATGGTGAATTTGATCGTGTCCTCACTCGCCCCCAAAGCCCCTTACTCCAAGTTATTGGATCAAAATTTGAGTTTTCACGTATAGGACGCTTAATCCAAGCAGCCTTACTACTAGTTTTCGTCATTGAAAGAGGCAAGATGGTATGGTCGTGGAATAAGATTGCTACTTTATTCATAATGATCTTAACAGCCAGCTTGTTATTTTCCTTATTATATTTTCTTTCAGCAAGCCTTTCTTTTTTTACCATTCAAGGATTAGAGATTATGAATATTTTTACAGATGGCGGACGTGAATTTGGTCAATATCCCTTCTCTATTTATGGAAAGAAGATATTAAAGTTTCTAACCTTTATTCTCCCTCTGGCTTTGGTCCAGTATTATCCCTTTTTATATTTAGTAGGTAAGAGTAATGATTGGCGATTAGCTCTATTTCCTTTTTTGAGTCTAGTTTTTGCTATACCTGTTTATGGTGTTTGGCGATTTGGCTTGTATCATTATCAGTCAACCGGCTCTTAGTCAAAGAATCTTATTTCAATGAAATGATAAATAAGATTCATAAACTAACCTCTACTTTATTAAATTTCCTTTTAAAACAGTCAATTAAACTCACTAACGTCTACTCAAAGGCCCTCAATCTATATACTATTTTACTTATTATTTTTTAATCGTTTACTCTTTCTACCTGATTTCTATTCATTTAGAGGTCAGTTTATTATAGTTTAGCAAGCCGTTTATCAACCATTAGTATTCATTTGACAAAAATAATAGTGCGTGGTATATTTAAGTTGTAAAGGTTGAACGGCTGTTCAACTATAAATGATAATTTTTACTATTTATAAACAGAAAGTAGGTCATGCCATGGATAGCTGTCAAGAGAATGCAATTCATCCTGAAGCGATTAAGAAAGCTCAAGAAGTGCCTCTCAATCCAGAACATTTTAAAATTCTAATCAAACTCTTTAAAGCATTAGCAGAACCCTCTCGAGCAAAAATTTTATGGTATTTGCTTAAGACAGAATTGTGTGTTTGCGATTTAGGCCATCTAATAGGCATGTCCAAATCTGCCACTTCTCATCAACTCGCTTATCTATTTAAATTAAATTTAGTTAAAAAGCGCAAAGAAGGACGTATTGTTTATTATTCAATTGCTGATGACCATGTGCGTATTTTATATCACAATGCATTGGAACATGCAGCAGAAGGAGGAAATGATAATAATGACTTATAAATTTAAAATGCAGGGTTTGTCTTGTGCTAACTGTGCTCAAAAAATTGAAACTCGCTTAAACAATTCGGATCAAGTTGAAGCGACCGTTAATTTCGCACAAGGACAATTAACAATCGACACGGACCAAGTGATGGAGTCTAATCTCATTCAAAGCTTGGAACAAAATGTACAAGAAGTCGAACAAGGGATAAAATTGGTTCCGCTCTTTGAGCTAGAAGAAAAATCAAATCTAAACCTTGATAAAAATAAGGACAGTCAAGGCTTACTTGATAGCGAAGGCTGGCGTATTTTAATTACCATTCCTTTATTTATCTTAGGATTCTTTTTAACAAATTATATTTCTTCTGAATGGCTTCTAGTGGGTTATTTTGGTCTGACCTATCTGTTCATAGGTCAGAATGTACTTAAAACTACTTGGAATAAAATTAAAAATAAGGACTGGTTAGAAGAAAATTTCTTAATGACGATTGCTACCTTAGGTGCCTTTGTGATTGGTGAGTACCCTGAAGCAGTTGCCGTTATGCTGTTCTATTCTATCGGAGAATGGTTTCAAGACCGTGCCGTTAACCAATCTCGCCAATCAATTCAATCCTTGATGGCAATTCGTCCTGACTTTGCCCGTATTCAACAAACTGATGGTACATTAACCAAAATTGACCCCCGCGAGTTAGTTGAAGGTCAAGAGTTTATCGTAGCTGTCGGAGACAAGGTCCCTCTAGATGGACAAATTATCCAAGGTCAATCTCAAGTAGACCACTCAGCTATTACTGGAGAATCTCTTCCTCAGAGTTTAAAAGAAGGCGACACCCTCTACTCAGGTTCGATCAACTTAAGTTCTCAGCTGAAAGTTAAAGTCACTAAGACCTTCCAAAATTCAACGGTCAGCCAAATTATCGACTTAGTTGAAAATGCTTCTTCCAAAAAGGCAGCTACTGAGAAATTTATTACTCGGTTCGCACGCGTTTATACACCGGTTGTAGTTGCCTTAGCAGTTCTTTTGGCTACTTTGCCTCCTATCTTTTTTAGTGACATTTCTTGGTCAACAAGCTTTTACCGTGCGTTACAATTTTTAGTTATCTCTTGTCCTTGTGCCTTAGTTGTCTCTGTTCCTATGAGTTTTTATGGTGGAATTGGTGCAGCAGCACGTGAAGGTATCATGGTTAAAGGCGGAAATTTCCTCGAAACCCTAACAAAGATTAAGACCTTAGTTTTAGATAAAACCGGAACAATCACTCAAGGTAACTTTGCGATTGACAAAGTAGAGGCCTTATATTTAAGCAAAAATGAGTTTTTAGAAGCACTGGCTCACTTGGAGAGCCAATCCCACCATCCTATTGCACTCTCCATTCAAGAAGCCTATAATCAGCCCTTAGATCCTCATCGTGTGCAAGAAGTAGAAACAATCACCGGTAAAGGTCTTAAAGGAATTGTGGACGGTAAAAGTTTACTTGCTGGAAACAAGGACTTGATGGATCAATTCAAGATCGAAGTGCCAGAATTAAAGACTGCTGCCACTGTCGTTTATCTCAGTATTAATCAAGCATATCAAGGCTATGTCCTCATTAAAGACCAGATCAAACCAGATTCTCAGTCCGCGCTGACAGAATTACATCAATTGGGTATTTCCTCTGCCATCTTACTTTCTGGTGACAATCAAGCAACCGTCGACGAAATCGCTCAACTTGTTGGGATTGATCAAGCAAAAGGTGACTTGCTTCCACAAGAAAAGATGATCGAACTGGAGAATATTTTAGCTAACGTTAAGCAATCAACGTCTAATAAAAAATCCTCTAATGTAGCCTTTATCGGTGATGGCATCAATGATGCCCCGGCTCTTGCCCGTGCAGATATTGGAATTGCCATGGGAGGAATGGGATCTGACGCAGCTATTGAATCAGCAGACATTGTCATTATGAATGATTCTTTAGCTAAACTCCCTCAAGCTATTAAAATTGCTCAAAAAACTTTACGCATTGCTCAAGAAAATATAGCCTTTGCACTTGGAATTAAGGTACTCTTCCTAAGCCTCGCCGCTTTAGGCTTCTCATCCATGTGGATGGCTATTGTCGCCGATGTTGGTGTGACCATCCTTGCAGTTCTTAATAGTTTGCGAACACTTGGGAAAGTTAAATAATAAAAAAACCAGCAAGCATAATAATGGTATGCTTGCTGGTTTTCTTCGTTTAACAAACTCATTTATCTTTAATGAATCCTTTTAGGCCCCTTCAATTTTAAATTCGTAAGTTGAAGGTAGATGGTAATAGGCTTTTAAGGCATTAAGAGCTCCTTGGGCTTTGACTAAAGTTTCTTGGTACTCTTCTTCTGGATCTGAAAGGGCAATAATTGCTCCCCCTAGACCGAGACTAGTCTTTTCTTCTTCAATAACCGCCGTGCGTATAACAATATTTAAATCCATACAACCATTATTAGCAATATAGCCAATAGCCCCTGAGTAGATACCTCGTGGACGTCCTTCTAATTGATCAATTAATTCGAGGGTACGATACTTCGGCGCTCCAGTCATTGAACCACCAGGGAAGCAAGCTTTAAACAGATCAATAGCTGAAACATTTTTTGCAAGAAAGCCTTGAACGGTAGTCACTAATTGATGAAGGGTTGAATAACTCTCAACAGCCATCAACTTGGGAACCGTTACTGTTCCAATCTGACAGACCTTACCTAAATCATTTCGCAATAGGTCTACGATCATCAAGTTTTCAGCCATGGTCTTTTCCTCGGTTGCTAAAGCATGAATAATCGCTTGATCTTCTGCTGGGTTTTGACCCCTTTTAGCCGTTCCTTTGATGGGCTTGGTTTGAACTCTACCATCACGATTCAAGGTTAAGAATTTTTCCATAGAAGAACACGCAACAGCAAAATGATCAAAAGTTAAAAAGGCTGCGTAAGGGGCTGGACTGGCTTGGCGTAAGGTTTGGTAATATATATAGGCATCTAGCTGGTCTTTGATATCCAAGCGGTTGGTCAAACATATTTCATAGGACTCTCCTTTTCGAATGTAGTCTTGACATTGGTGGATAGCTTTCAAATAGTCACTGCGAGCCATAGCCCAAGCAATAGTTGGTTGATCGAAGGCCTCCATGATAAGCTCTTCTTTTTCACCTACTGAAATATAAGCCTGTGAAAAATCTAAATCTTTGATCCAGTCTTTGTCATCTTTATAGGATAGTAAATAAAGTTGGTTTTCGTGATGATCGATAACAGCCGCTCGATCAATATAATCTAATATGACATCAGGATACGATGACTGATGCTGATTAGGCCCTTCCATTAAACTTTTGAGCTCATAACCAAAATAACCAATATAACCTAATTGGAAATCACATGGTAAATCTTGATGGATTGGCCATTGAGGTTGATGTTTTTCTAAATAAGTGAATATATCTTGATGAATTCTTTCTTCTCTTCCCTTTATATCTGTCTTGATAACCAAATTATCCGTAATATCATAGGTCAGACGATGGCCATGGCGAGGACCCGCTTGTCCAATTATAGAAAAACGAGACAAAGCTTTTGTCACTTGACTAGAGTCTAACCATTGCGTTTGTTTATTAATTTGATAAAGCTGATTAAACAACGCTTGTGCATTGCCTTGATAAGGAACTTTTGTAACACGCAAAGGATTTGTCTGTATTTGGAAGGTGTGGATCAAGTCTACAAAATTCTCAATTAGACGCTCACCTTCTTGTGAAGCAATTGACTCTGGATGAAACTGAACGGCGTATTGAGGTTTGCTACGATGAGAAATCCCCATAATTAAGCCATCGTGCGTTCTCGCATCCACTTGAATGTTCTCCAATTTCTCTTCTTTACAGACTAAAGAATGGTAACGGGTCACTTTAAAATCTTGCGGTAGTCCTTTAAAAAGCCCTTGATTATTATGTCTGATTTCACTCAGCCGCCCATGAACAGGCTGAGGAGCCAATATAATTTCTCCTCCATTCAGATAGTAAATTCCTTGCTGACCCAAACAGATGCCCAATATGGGACGTTCTTCTTTTTCGATTACTTCACGGCAAAGACCAAAATCTTCAGGATTTTCAGGACTTCCAGGACCTGGTGAAATAACCACCGCATCAAAATCTAACAATTTGAATTCTTCATATGACATTTGATCATTCTTAATAACCAACGGAACTTCTTGCGTCACTTTGGCTATTAATTGAAACAGATTATAAGTATAGGAATCATAATTATCAATGATAACAAACTTCATAATGGTTTCTCCTAACATTTTTTTCAACGATATCTATGCAACTGGTTATTGTCCTATTTTATCACAATTTGTAGTTAGTAAAAATACCTGAAAAGTAATTTAAAAAGAATAGCATTTAATCCTTGTCAATGATTGACAAGTGCTATCATTCACCTATAATGAAGGAGAACTTTGAACAGAGTATAAAAGGTGCGTAAAGTATTTACAGATGGGAAGTTGCTGTAAAACGAAATGAACAATCATGCGATGCCTTTTATCTTCCGCTGTTTTATTATCCATCTTTAGCGGAGCTCTGAATTTCTCAGAGCTCCTATTTTTGTTTAGGAGGGTACATTTTGGACATCCAATTGAATGTTTTTCCTTATCCAATCTATCTAGAACACCATCATTTTAGTCAATTAAAAAAACGCTTAAGCCAAATGAGCGGAAAAAAGTTTCTACTAACGGATCAAAATGTGGCGACCCTTTACCAAGAACAAATTGATCAACTTGGTCAGTTAGCATCCTTTTCTTACCATATTGTTCCTGCCGGTGAAGCGTCAAAGTCATTAGCTTGTTATCAAGAAGTGATGAATCGTATGGTAGAAGAAAAACTTACTCGGTCTGATTGCCTAATCGCCTTTGGTGGTGGCGTCATTGGTGACTTAGGGGGCTTTTTAGCCGCCACATATTTAAGAGGAATCAACTTTATACAAGTTCCGACGACTCTTTTAGCTATGGTTGACTCTGCCATTGGGGGTAAAAATGGCATTAATTTTGGTGCCTATAAAAATCAAGTGGGTACTTTCTATCATCCCGCTTGGGTTCATATCGATATTGCCTATTTAGACACCTTAGATATCAGACAAATTAACAATGGGTTAGCAGAAATTATAAAATATGCGATCCTTACTGACCCCGCTTTATTGGAGGACATCAGACGAGATAAAAGTCAACTCAACTACTTGAATCTAATTAAACGGTCTTTAGAAATAAAACACGCCTATGTTGCTAATGATTTTCACGATCAAGGTAAAAGACAATTCCTTAATTTAGGTCATACTTTCGCCCATGCCATTGAAAGTATTAGCAACCACCAAGTGAACCATGGTGAAGCAGTCGCAATCGGCCTATTATGGATGGCTCGTGCTAGTTTTAAATTGGGTTGGGCCCGCCAATCATTTGTTCCTCTTCTTGAAGATTTATACCAAAAACAAGGACTATTCCAGACTTATTACTGTGATAACCATGATTTACTGAACGCCATTAATCACGACAAGAAAAAACAAGACCAAACGATTCACTTAATTATTCCTGTTGAAATAGGAAATTGTGTCCGACAAGCCATTCCTATTCATGAATTAGGCCAATGGATTGAAGCAGGGAGTCGATTGTAGATGGATATTCAAATTATGCCTCACTCTTTAAAAGGCAGTATTTCTGCAATTCCTTCTAAATCAGACGCTCATCGAGCACTCTTTGCAGCCAGCTTAGCCAATGGTCCCTCTACCATCTATTTAGACCGTCTTTCAAAAGATTTAGAAGCAACATTGACTTGTATTGAAGGACTAGGTTGCCTGGTTCACCATGATTCAGATCAAAAAGCATACCATATCCTGCCAGATGCTCATTCTATGAAGCGCCACTTCAATGTGGGCGAGTCGGGAACAAGCTTACGCTTTCTAATTCCTATCTTAGCTAGTCGGTTAGAAAAGAACCAACAGGTCGAAATCCTTCGCCAAGGGAGTTTGATCAATCGAACCAACCAACCTTATTGGGACTTGTTTGACCAATTAGGTATTTATTGGCAAGAAGAAGGCCCTAGTATCTGGCTTTCAGGCAAGTTAGAAGCAGGAAATTACCAACTTCCAGGTAATGTTTCTTCTCAATTTATTTCAGGATTAGCTTTGGCTCTCGCTCATTTAAATAAAGCAAGTCAGATAAAATTAACTTCGCCTTTGGAATCCGCTGCCTATGTCGACATGACCTTAGCTAGCTTAAAAGAATTTAGTAAAAGGATTGATTTTTCTCATCAAACTCAAGCCTATCACTTACTCGCTGGACCTATACAAGCAGCGCCCTACCAAGTAGAAGGCGATTGGTCCAACGCCCTTTTCTTCTTAGTAGCAGGCGTCCAGGTCTTAAATCTTACTTTTGACAGTCTCCAAGCAGACCGTCAGGCTTTGTCCTATTTGGATAAATTGGGCTATCCCATCCCCGAGCCGGCAAGACAATCCACTGACTATCATCCCAGTAAGACTTCAACTGCAAGTAATCAAATAGTGGAAATCGATGCCCGTCAATTGCCCGATGCCATTCCTATCCTTACCCTAGCAGCCGCTAGAAAAACTGGGATTACTCGCATCGTTAACGGCCAACGCCTCCGCTTAAAAGAAAGTGACCGAATAGAATCTACCGTAGCTCTTATGCAAGCTTTAGGTGTCTACATACAAGCTGAAGCTGATGGGTTCATCTTGCAAGGAGGGCAAGGCTTTCATGGCGGAATTGTGGATACTTTTCAAGACCACCGTATTGCAATGACAGCTGCCATTGCGGGTAGTTTTGCCCAAGAACCTGTGATTATTAAAGGGGCGAACTGTGTTTCTAAATCTTATCCCCACTTCTTCGATGATTTTCAAAAATTAGGAGGTATCTATCATGTCCTTTAGTCTCGGTCAAAATTTTCGTCTCACTGTTTACGGACAATCCCATGCTAAAGCGATTGGGGTAGTCATTGATGGCCTTCCTGCCGGTTTAGATTTCCCTTATGCAGCCATTCAAACAGCTCTCGAACGTCGTCGTCCTGGTAAAAAGGTTTGGTCAACTAGCCGTAACGAGACTGATTTATTTGAAGTCAAAGCAGGTATTGTAGACGGTAAAACCTGTGGGGCGCCCCTTTGCTTAGAAATTAGGAATCAAGATATGCAGTCCAAGGATTATGCCCAACATCACTATCTCCCTCGCCCCTCACATGCTGATTATCCTGCTTTCATTAAATATGAGGGACACCATGACATTCGTGGGGGCGGACACTTTTCAGGGCGCATGACTGCTCCAATTGTAATGGCTGGTAGTATTGCCCGCTATTTATTAGAAACAAGCGACATCCAAATTTATAGCCACATTCATTCAATCGCTGGTATAAAAGACCGGTTAGTTGATTTTGCGCAACCTGATTTTAAAGCCTTAAGTGAATTAGTTAATAAAGAATTTGCCGTAATTGATGACCTGCAAGGCCAAGCCATGAAGGAAGCTATCCTAGCCGCTAAAGAAGATAAAGACTCTGTAGGAGGGCAAATCGAAGTAATCGTTGACGGCTTGCCAGTTGGTATCGGTCAACCCCTCTATGATTCGTGTGAAGCTAAATTAGCCCATGCCATGTTTGGCATTCCCGCCACTCGCGGCGTAGAATTCGGAACGGGCTTTGCTGGAGCAAACTTACGCGGCAGCCAGCACAACGATCCTTATTATTTGGATAATAACCTGATGGTTAAAACGCTGACCAACCATCACGGCGGTATTATCGGTGGTTTGACCACTGGCATGCCCTTGATTATGCGAGTAGCAATTAAGCCTACTTCTTCTATCGGTCAATCCCAAGCAAGTGTCAACCTTGATAAACAAGTTAATCAAGAATTGACGATTGAGGGCCGGCATGATCCTTGTATCGTCCCTCGGGTTGTTCCCGTTATTGAAGCAATGACCGCTATTTGCCTTTTAGACCTAATGATGATGGACGGTCAATGGCCAACTATTTCAACAAAAAATTAATTGCCGCCTTTAGAAAGTAGGTTCTTATGTTACAGACATCTCAAAAAAATAAAAAACCCACTCTTTGTGGCTTAATCGGACGTAAATTAGGTCATAGTTATTCCCAATCTATTCACCAACGAATTGGGAACTATCCCTATCACTTAATTGAATTAGAACCCAATCAGTTGAAAGACTTTCTTTTAGAGAAAAACTACCTCGGACTCAATGTGACTATTCCTTATAAAGAAGCGGCCTTACCTTATTTAGACAACCTAGACCCCTTGGCTAAAGCCATCGGATCGGTCAATACAATTGTGAATGAAGAGGGAAAACTCAAAGGCTATAATACTGACTACGCTGGCTTAGACTTTTTATTAAAAAATAATCATCTGACCTTAACAGGCAAAAATGTGCTTATTCTTGGATCCGGTGGCTCTGCCAAAATGATCGCTGTTTATGCTAAAAACCATAACTGTCACCGAGTTAGCCATTTAAGCATTCGCCAAGCTTTCCCACCATTAAAGGCTAACAATCAGGCGGCTCAAGTTATTTTCAATGCGACACCGGTTGGTATGTACCCTAATAACCAGGATTTAAGATTAAACTTGACCGCATTCCCTCAACTAGAAGCGGTCGTTGATCTCATCTATAATCCCTTACGCTCTTCTTTAGTCCTCCAAGCCAAAAGCCAAGGCATTCAAGCTATAGGTGGACTCGACATGTTAATTGCTCAAGCTTTTTTTGCCAGTCAACTTTTTACCGGTAAGTCTTATCCGACAGACTTCATCCATCAAATTTGCCAATCCTATTGGCAGGGAATCGAAAACTTAGTTTTTATCGGAATGCCAGGTGTTGGCAAGACCACTCTCGGAAAAAAACTGGCTGATCAACTAGGCCGCCCCTTTTTAGACACCGATCAATTGATCGAAGCTGTCATCCATCAACCGATCTCTGAATATATTTCCAAGGTGGGCGAAAAACCTTTTCGCGACCTAGAAGAAAAAATCATTCATCAAGTGGCTAAGGAAAATGGGCAAGTAATTGCCACGGGCGGAGGTGCCATTTTAAGGGCAAGGAACCGACAAGCTCTAACTCAGAATGGTCGATTGATTCTATTGGAGCGCCCCTTAGAAGAACTGTCTCGAAAGGGCCGACCACTTTCAGCTTCGCTAGACCAAGTTAAGCGTTTATGGAATGAACGAAAAACACTCTACCAAGAGAGTGCAGACCTCATTATTCCCGTCAAGTCTTCTATCCCAACTAGCTATCAAGAAATGCAAGAAAGGCTGATCAAACATGCGATTATTAGTCCTCAACGGACCCAACCTTAACTTATTAGGCATCCGTCAACCAGAAATATACGGTCAAACCTCATACTCTGACTTAACAAACTCTTTAAAAAAATGGGCAAATGAATATGCTGTAGACCTTGATATCTTTCAATCCAACCACGAAGGAGCCTTAGTCGATAAAATTCAAAATGCTTATCAAAAGGTGGATGGCATAGTAATAAACCCAGCTGCCTACACCCATACATCCATCGCTATTCGCGATGCTTTAGCAGCCGTTGCCATTCCTTTTGTAGAAGTCCATCTAAGTCCTATTAGTCAAAGAGAAAGTTACCGACAAGTCTCATATATCAAAGATTTAGCCTTAATAACAATTGAAGGACAAGGCCCTGCAGGCTACCTTCAAGCTCTGGATTTTATCAAAAATTACCTCTTTAATCCTAATAATCCATCACCTATCACATAGAAAGAGAAGATATAAATGACAATGAATTCTGTATCTGTAAAGCAAGTCACTTTTGGCAAACAACCAGCTATTGTTATCGCTGGACCCTGCTCTATTGAATCTGAAGAACATATTTTTAAAGAAGCTCAAGCCTTGAAGGCGGCGGGAGTCGACATGATTCGAGCGGGTGCTTATAAACCAAGAACTAGCCCTCATGCTTTTCAAGGTTTAGGCTTTGAAGGTGTAAAGTACTTAAGAGCCGCCGCTGATTCAGTTCACCTCCCGATGGTCACAGAAGTTTTAAGTGAATATGATGTCGAAAAGCTAATCGATCTTGTGGACATGTTTCAAGTAGGTTCTCGAAATATGTATAATTACCAACTGCTGAAGTTGTTAGGTCAAGCCGGTAAACCTGTCCTATTAAAAAGAGGGTTTTCAGCAACTCTTAAAGAATGGGAAATGGCCGGTCAGTATTTAATGAGCGAAGGAAAAGCTTCGGTTGTATACTGCGAACGCGGCATACGTAGCTTTCAAGATGAAACACGCAACACCCTTGATTTAGCAGGTGCTATTCTCCTCCAAGCCAAAACGAAACAACCTGTCGTTATTGATCCTAGCCATGCCAGTGGTAGACGCGACCTCATCCTCCCTTTAAGTAAAGCCGCTTTAGCCGCTGATATTTCGGGGATTATGGTCGAAGTCCATCACAATCCCGACCAGGCCTGGACCGATGCCGCTCAGACTATTGATTATTCTATGTTGGATCAACTAATGAAGGAGTGCCAACCATGGCTTACATCAAATTAGATGAAGGCTTTCTTTTTGGACAAGGTGTTTTTACCACCCTTAAAGTTATCAATGGACAAGCGCTCTTCTTAGACCAACATCTTAGCCGTTTGTGTCAATCAGCCAAAGCTTTAGGTTTCAAAAGTTCTATAACCAAAAACGTTATTGTCAACTCTATTAACGAGAAAGAAATGGTGGATGGGGCTTTAAAAATCATCCTCTCACCAGGTAATCTTGTTCTACAAGAACGATCGGATCCCTATGGTAAGAGATTCTTGCCTGCAAAGCCATTAAAATTAGCCAAGTGGCAGCGCCATTCCTCTAACACACTCTTGCAACATAAGTCCACTATGTACTTAGCGAACAAAATTAATTTAAAGCAGATAAGAGAAAAAGGGGCTTTTGAATGCATCTTTTTAAATGAAAAAGACCAGATCACTGAGGGAAGCTTTACGAATCTCTTTTTTGTTAAAGACCAAGAGCTTATCACTGCTCCAACAAGCGCAGGTCTTCTTCCAGGTATTATGCGTCAATGGGTGCTTGACCATTTCCCTGTGACTATTCGCCCCATAGACTGGCAAGAAAGACAAACTTTCCAAGCTGGTTTTATGACCAACTGTTTGATGGGGATTACTCCAATTAAAACACTTGAATCAACCCATTACCAAGATCATCATCCTCTAATTGATTACATCCAAGAGGAATATTCTATAAAAATATATAAGCAAAAAGCTAGCCAATGGTGATAACATTTGACTAGCTTTTTTATTCATTATATTCATCTTCCGATTCATAAATACTCACGCCTGCAAGCTGATTGATATCTTGAAAGAACTTTTCAGCATGAACTTCTTTAGGAATTACTAGACGGACTAAATAATCAAGTTGGTCACTATTATTCACTAAGGGTTTGATAAAAGTGACGGTAACTAATGACACTTCAATAAAATGAAGGACCTCATTAAAAGATTGAACATCATTTGCTTGCACAAAAACCGTTACCCAAGGTGTTTTCTTCCTTAATGAGCTTTCAAGTCTTTGTAAGAAGGTCAAAGTGATTAGGAGTATAAAGCCTACAACAATTGCTACATCGTAGAAGCCGATCCCAATTGCTAAGCCAATACAAGCCGAAGACTACAAGCCCGCAGCCGTGGTTAACCCTTTAATTTTGTCACGATTAGTAACTAAAATCATACCGGCACCTAAAAAGCCAATCCCACTCACAACTTGCGACCCCATCCGTGTAGCATCAACTCCTTCAAAAAAATTCGGCTGCAAACTGATTGGTCATCATTACCATGGCTGAAGTTACACAGACTAAAATATAAGTACGCATACCGGCTGGATGATTTTCAATCCACGTCCAAAACCAATCATACCATTAATCAACATAGCTAAAAGGGGCCTTAAGAGTATGGTAAAGAAATTTACTTCTTCAAAATTAATCGTTGGTAACTTCATTGATGACCTCCCTAAATTATTGATACTTCTTTACTAAATTTTTAATTTAAGAAGACTTACAATTTATATAACAAAAAGAATTTAATGATCAATCATTATAAAAAATTTTATATAATTTCTATTTCAATTGCTCTAATTGATTCATGGAGACTTCCTTTAGTCATTTTTAATTTTTCTGTTTTAACCCCATTCTTATACCCTCTAACAATAATTTTTTTACCAATCAAATGTGTTAATTTTTTACAACTTTCGAGAACATAACCATCCGACTTTTCATCGATAAATTCATAAGTGTGATCAGTTAATATTTGTATAATTTTGCCTTTAAAATTATAAATTTGATTGTCATGTAATTCAATATTATCTTCTCTAATTCTGCTTTTTTCTTCAAAATCTTCAATATTAGAAGTCGAATTAAAATCTTTATTTTGCTCATTAAACTTACGTTTTAGAATTTCATCTCTTTTTTCATTTATTCTAAAATATTCTTGTATAAAATTTTGTGTCTGCTCATTATTAAGAATAATTTGATCTAAGATTCGTATGAAGGTTTGAATTGTCAAATAAATAATGTAATAAGAGGAAAATAATATTAATGATATTAATAAATTGATTATCAATGAAACTTCTTGACTTTTTAAAAAGAGGAAAAATCGTAAGGGAAAGAAAAATTCCAAAATAAAGCGCTACTTTGCTAACAAATTTACCTTGCTCTACTACTGTTTTAGATTTGTTTATTCTATTCTCCATTTAAACACCTTCTTGAATTTAATTATATCTGTTTTACCATTTTTAAGGATATGTTGATATGATGCATTGTAAAATTAAATGCAACACTAGTAAAAATAAAACTCATAACAAATTTAATGGTAGTGTCAAATAAATTGTGTACCTACATTTTATTTGACACTACCTGATTTAAAATATAAATAAAAAATCCAATAAATGTAATCAGATCAGTTAGCTCAGCTATTCTATTTAATTTAATATCTATTTCAAGTCCAAAACTTCATACCCAAACCCAATCGCCTCAATAAATCTAAGCAAGTCCTGCGTTTTGATAAAAATTGTTTTCTCATTGGTATTAGGATGAAAACTCATACGATCTTGGGACATAATTTCATTATCAAAATAAACTTTGATATCCTTATCCTCATTAAACAGCAAACCAAAAGGTGAAACAACACCGGGAGGTAATTGCATTTTTTCTTTTAAAGATTCAGCTGAAGCCATCCGAATTTTGTTTGCTTGGATCAGCTCCTTTAGTTGATTCATATCCAATTGTTTTTGATCATCCATTATTAAGAGATAAAATTCAGTCTTTTTCTTATTTGTTAGAAACATTGTTTTAGTCCGAACACCGTCGATCCCTTCAATAAAAGCGTCGGCTTGCGCGGTTGTCAAAGCAGGCTCATGATCAACTATCTGAAATGGAATTTTTAATTCCTTCAACTTATCTTCTACTGGCTTATAGAGATCCATATTTTCCTTCCTAACTTTAAACCTTCTGATTATCAACTTTTTTTACAACAAAGTCCCCGAAAGTTAGATTAAAACCAACTTTTGGGGACATTTCTGCCTAAGAATATTGAAATTCAGTTCCAACTAATTATTTTGAATACTCTGCTTCTAAATCTTTGATTTGGTCAAAAGCATCTTGAGCTAATTGCATGGTTTGTTCAGTAATCCACTCAGCAGCAGCTTGGGGATCTTCCGCATACATCGTGACAAGTTCTTGACGTAATTCTTCGTATTTATCTTTACCAGCTTTTTCAATGGCTAAGATCTTTTCTCTCATTTCTGGTTTTAAGTTCTCTTCATCTTCTAACATAATGGTTAGTAGATTATCTACTGCCCAATAGAATGATTCTGGATCATATTCATTGGCTTCCACTTGGTAAGCAGATAGTGTGTCATTGATATTTCCAAAGTATGGTAAGTAAGGTGAAACGGTAGGCGATCCCATCGCTAACCACATCACACCTGGTACTTTTTCAGGCATATCTTCATAAATTTGGAAGATATGAGCTTCCATTGTATTTTTGTTACCAATGGGATATAAAGCATTCTCAGGCTTTTCTGGTTCTTGCTTTTCAGTCGTTTCAGCTTCTTCGCCCTCTGTTGCTTCAGCCTCTTCGATTTCTTCTACTTCGGTTTCTTCGGTTTCTGTTGCTTTGGTTTCTTCACCTTCTGTTGTTTCAGTTTCTTTAACAACTTGTCCACCGGTAGCAGATGCGATGTTATCCGCTGGAATATAATCTGTATCTTCTAAACGATTTCGTTGTAAGCTCATGACTTGATCTAATGTGATTGTTTTATCCGTAGAATGTAAGAATGGAAACTCTGTGTCATCTAAAGAAACTTCTGCATCTGGATCTAAGGTTTTTACTCCAGACCAATACCTAGACACAGACCCAGGATCTATTTCAGCTGCATAAGAATCAGCAACCCGAATCATCCCCTCTTCCTCGACATAAGTACCCGCTTCTTCTGCAATGTTAATTAAATCGGCAGAGGCAATCACATTTTCAGTATCGTTCACATCGATTGTTTCTAAGAAGAACGAGTTGGGGAATACGGCAAACATATCATCTGGCAACTTCATCGCAGCATATTGATGACCGGATAAAATTTCCATATACCAAGTTTCATTTTTATCAGCAATAATCAATCCGTTGCCTTCGGAAGAGCCTTTCTCATCGATAATCGATGCTAACAACTCCACGCCCTCACGCGCTGTTTTAACGTGACCTAAAACGACGGTCGTCATGATTCCTTCTGAAAGACCATTTTCAACTAAAGGGTCAACCGCTAAAACTTCATCATTAGTATAAGTAGTAGTGGTCGCATCCATCGCTACACCATACTCATTATAACCTGCTTCATAATACAAGCCCCACTCAGGGGTGGTATCTGGCACAGCAAAATACTTATAAGATTGAGCTGGTAGTTCAAATTCGAACTTAGTATATTCATCCACTAACTTTGCGCCTTCTTCATTTTCCGTTGCTTCAATTACTACAAAAGTCTTATTATGGCTTTGTTCTAAGTCTTCTGTTCGGCCAAAAATAACTGACCCATCTTCTGTAAGGCCCTTACCAACATATACGCCTGTACAGGCAGCTACTGGTTGAGCCAGTAACATTCCTGCCGATAACATGGCAACAATGCTTGCGAAAAACTTCTTCATAAAATACCTCCTAAATTTTTGTGTAAACGCTTCATAATTTAATTATAACACTTGGTTATTACTTAATCAGTTTATATAGCATATTATTTTTATAAATAGATTATGGCTCATTAGTTATAATCTAAAATTGTAAAAAACTATTAAACAAAAGAAAAAATAATGCCCAACTAGACTTGAATTCTAGCTAGGCATTTATATTTATGATAATGAGGTTTGAATGATTACATCATTTCATCCAGTCGCACAAACTGATACCCATTGGCTTGGACGCTTTCAATGACTGCTCCTAATGAGTTAGCCGATTCTTGATAGATGTCGTGCATTAAAATTACTGGACTAGGTAATAGGGTTGCTACTACACGGTTGATAATGGCTTGTTCATTTCGACTCTTCCAATCTTCCGAATCAACGTTCCATAGAACAGGAGTCATTTCCGTTAAATTCATTTCACGTTTGCCACCTGCTCCATATGGCATTCGATAGTAGTTGACAGGGGCATTAGTCACCCTTTCAATAATTTCGTTAGTGTGATTCAGTTCATATAGAACATCAGCATCACTAATTATTGTATAATTTCGATGACTGTAGGAATGGTTGCCCACCAAGTGCCCTTCATCATGCATGCGTTGAATGATTTCGGGATACTTTTCTGCATTTTGACCCAATACAAAAAAGGTTGCTTTCACATCATGTGCTTTAAGAATATCTAGGATTTGTGGCGTAGTGACTGGGTTGGGCCCGTCATCAAACGTTAAGACTGCAAATTTAGCAGAGTGCATTTGAGTATTAGTATTTTCATCTGGCTGGGCTGATATGTTTATAAACTTCCCTAGGTCTGGGTCAGCATAGACTTTACGAGGGACTGGAATAGAATGTTCATAAATTGCCTTTCCCCAACTTTGATAACAGTGACTCAAGTCTTTGTATGTTCTTGTTAAGTTGTTTGCTTCTAATTTACAATCAATTTCTTTCACTTTAATTAAAAAACCTGGAGAATATTTGTTAGGATTTTCCATATTCTTTTTAAGATTACGAACCTCTTGATTTAATTCGACTAGCGGCCGATCTCTCTCGGCTAAAGAATGGATGGATTCTTTGAGTGGTTGATCAGTTATTTCAGCTAAAATGGTCTCTATTTTTGTATTATACTCATTGAGACTAATATCTCTTAATTCTCTTTCTTCAACCACACCCTCTCCGGTTAAGGGTTGCGTTTCATATAATTCCAATAGTTCTTTGCGATAAGCTTCAGGTGATTTGTTCTTTCGAGCACTCAATTCGATTTTTGAAAAGGTCGATTCATTCTGATTGTTAGCATTAAATGTCATATAAATGATTAACAGTAAAATTGAACACACTGCTAGGCTGGCTGCTATTTTCTTATACATTTGATCACCTTATTTTATTCACAATTTTTTTCCAGCTTTTTTTACATCTTTTTAAGCATACTCCATCTAATAGATAAATTCTAGGGAAAAAGATAAAGAAATTAACTTTATTTACAATTGTTCCAATTAGAAATTTTAATTATCTTTAATTATTCTAAAACTATATTGTTATAAAAATTCAAAAAGTTTTTAAGTCCTTTTGGTTTTCTATTTATTATTCTCTAAGGCAATAAGCTATCTAATTGAATGTCTTCTCCTTCAATGTTATGGTTAATATAGACAAGAAATAAAACTATTAAAATCAAAAGGAGGAGTCATTGATGAAAAAAATATAGTGCTATTGGCAAGTATGATGATGTTGGGGGGAGTGACTGTCTCCGCTCAAGATGAAGAAAAGATTGAAGAATTGAAAATCGAAATTAAAGTTCTCAAAGTGGAGCTGAAAGACAAGAAAGCCAAGTTAAAAGAATTAACAGGTGGAGATGAAGAATATATTATTACGGATGACAAAGACTTCTTCATTAAATATGTCGAAGTAAATGAAAAAGATGATGAAGAATTAGGGTATTATTATGAGTTCGTCTTTGAAGTAGAAAATAAGACAGATAGAACCATGAATATCATGGCAGAAGATGTTACTATCGATGATGATTTAATCGATGAAAAAATGGTTTTTCTTTCAGAAGAAATTGAAACAAACGCTAAAGGCGAAATCATCTTAAAATTCAAAGCTTAGAAGAAGATGAAGAGGCACCTGAATTAGATGATGATTTAGAAATGACGCTAAAATTAGTGAACGAAGAAGATCCTGACTTAAATATTGATTACCCTGTTTCGATTGATATAGTTTAAAATGATTAAAACACCCAGTTTATAAACTAGGCGTTTTTTCTTTTGACGAATTGTCCAATCAAATGCAACACCGATAGTAAGAATCCAAAAAGTTCTTCTTTAGGTGGTTTATATTTTATACCTTTCCTTGGTCTATTTTTC
>NZ_JBNUPG010000006.1:0-99823 GCF_050409545.1 Facklamia sp. P12932
TATACCATTCAATTAACCGTTTAAATACAAACTCCAACTTTTGAGGTTCACATCATTAAAATACTTAAGCATAGTTTTTAATTCTGATTCAAACACGAACATTAAGATAATTAAGCCTTTGTTTGTTTGAATCGAGGTTTATTAAGCACTTTTAATGTGCTACTATGCTTTTGAGGAGGCGATGAAATGGTATCGGTTGGAGTCATTATGGGGTCAAAATCAGACTGGCCTACAATGAAAATAGCCACAGAAATGCTAACTGAATTTGGAATCGAATTTGAAAAGAAAGTTGTGTCAGCACATCGTATGCCTGATGAAATGTTTGCTTATGCTAAAGATGCTCACAAGCGAGGTCTACAAGTTATTATAGCAGGTGCAGGGGGAGCTGCTCATCTACCGGGAATGGTTGCAAGTCAAACTACCTTGCCGGTTATCGGTGTGCCTATTAAGAGCTCTACTTTAAATGGATTGGACTCATTACTATCCATTGTTCAAATGCCAGGTGGTGTTCCGGTAGCAACAACAGCTATTGGTAAGGCAGGGGCAAAAAATGCGGGCCTATTAGCTATCCGAATTTTAAGTCTACAAGATACTTCTTTAGTGCAGAAATTAGAGCAATATCACCGACAGATGCGTCAAATGTCCATAGAAAGTGGGCAAGAACTTGAATAATTACATTAAACCTGGTTCTACTATCGGCATTATCGGCGGCGGACAACTGGGCAAAATGTTGTCCCAATCTGCAAAGCGGATGGGATATCGCGTAGGAATTTTTGATCCAGGACAAAATTGTTCAGCCTCTCAAGTTGCTGACTTTCATTGTCAAGCAGCTTTCGATGATCAAAAAAGTCTAGCTGAATTCGCCCATCAAGTCGATGTATTAACTTTTGAATTTGAGAATATTTCTTTGGAGTCGCTTAATAGAATTGTAGAAGAGGGAGCATATCTTCCTCAAGGTTCTTCAATTTTAAGACTTACTCAAGATCGTTTAACAGAAAAAGAGTTTTTAAGAACTAGTGGTGTACCCGTTGCAGATTATTATCCAGTTAGTAGTTATGAAGAACTTAAGCAAGGTCTTGAGCAATTAGATTACCCAGCCGTCTTGAAGACAAGACGCTTTGGTTATGATGGTAAAGGACAAATCATGTTAAAGAGCGAAGACGATATAGAAGAAGCCAAACAGCTTATTGACTCAGCTCCTTGTATATTAGAAGCTTTTGTTCCTTTCGATATGGAGTTATCCCATATGGTCGTAAGGAATAAACAAGGTCAAACGCGTATTTTTCCTTTGTCTGAAAATATTCACTATAATCATATTCTTCATCAGTCGATTGTACCCGCTCGTGTTTGTGAAGCAGTGGCCAATCAAGCCTTTAAGCTGGCAAAAACGATTGCCCATAAACTGAACTTAATTGGAATTGTTTGTATTGAAATGTTTCTAGCCGACGATAAAATTCTAGTGAATGAATTGGCACCTCGACCACATAATTCAGGTCACTATACCATTGAAGCATGTCAGTATTCACAATTTGATTTACATATTCGCTCAATTTGCGGTATGACACTTCCACAAAATAAACTATTATCTCCTGTTGTAATGACAAATATTTTAGGACAAGATCAAGAGATGGTGATTGACCAATGGCCAAATCATCCCGATTGGCACCTCCATCTATATAGTAAGGGGGAAGCGCGTCAAGATCGTAAGATGGGACACATCACTCAGCTTGCTCAAAATCCTGAGAGTATTTTAAAAACATTAAAAAAGATTGACAATTGGTCTTATAAATCATAAAAATCTAAAATTTAAGGAGTTGTTCTTATGTATAAAGTAGAGGTATTCGTAACTTATAAGGAATCAATTTTAGACCCTCAAGGTGAAGCAATTAAAGGTTCTGTTCATCGTATGGGAGTTAACCAGGTTAAAGAAATTCGTCAAGGAAAATACTTTGAATTAAAAATTGAAAAAGGACAAGAAAAAATTGAGACTTTAGTTGAGGAAATCTGTGATAAAATTTTAGCTAATCCGGTAATGGAATCTTATCGTTACACAATTACGGAGGTGGAATAGGATGAAGTTTGCAGTCATTCAATTCCCAGGCTCTAACTGTGATTTAGATGCCTTTCATGCTATTAAAGATGTCATGGGGCAAGAAGTAGAATATGTTAGTCATAAGGCTGATTCCTTAGAAGGTTTTGATGCAGTCCTAGTACCTGGCGGGTTCTCATTTGGTGATTATCTACGCTGTGGTGCGATTGCTTCTCATTCTAACGTGATGCAAGCTGTTAAAGCGTTTGCTAATGAAGGCAAATTAGTCATTGGTATCTGTAATGGGTTTCAAATATTAACAGAAGCAGGACTTCTGCCAGGTGCTTTGATTCGTAACACTTCTTTAAAATTTGTTTCAAAAAAACAGCCTCTAGAGGTTGTAAATGCAGGTTCTGCCTTTACAAATGCCTATGAAGAAGGACAGATTATTACCGTTCCAATCGCTCATGGTGAGGGGAATTATGTCGTTTCAGAAGATGAACTTAAATTATTAGAAGAAAACAACCAAATTCTTTTCCGTTATGCAGGAGAAAACCCGAATGGCTCGATTGCAAATATTGCTGGGATTTCTAATAAAGAAGGCAATGTGATGGCCATGATGCCACACCCAGAACGGGCAGTTGAAGAAATAATTAATGGTACAGATGGTATTGGAGTCTTTCAATCAATGATTAATCACTATCAAACAAAGGCGGTGCAACATGGCTAAATTAAAGGAACTTTCTCCTCAAGAAGTAGAAACAAGTAAAATTTATCGTGATTGGGGATTAAAGGATGAAGAATACTTACATATCAAAGAAGATATTTTAGGACGTCAACCAAATTTTACTGAAACAGGCCTTTATGCTGTGATGTGGTCTGAACACTGTTCTTATAAAAACTCTAAGCAAGTACTTAAGAAGTTTCCAATAGATGGTCCACAAGTTCTTCAAGGACCCGGTGAAGGAGCAGGTATTGTCGATATTGGTGACCAACAAGCTGTTGTTTTTAAGGCTGAGAGTCATAATCACCCGTCTGCTATTGAACCTTATGAAGGAGCAGCAACTGGTGTCGGCGGTATCTTAAGAGATATCTTCTCTATGGGAGCTCGTCCCATCGCATCATTGAACTCCTTACGATTTGGGGAGTTAGATAATGACCGTATGCGCTATTTATTCGAAGAAGTAGTCGCCGGAATTGCTGGATATGGAAATTCAATCGGGATTCCAACAGTAGGCGGTGAAATTGCTTTTGATGATTGTTATAAAGGAAACCCTTTAGTAAATGCGATGTCTGTAGGTCTAATTGACCATGCAGATATGCAAGTAGGTCAAGCCCAAGGAATTGGAAACTCTATTGTTTACGTAGGAGCAAAGACAGGGCGCGATGGTATTCATGGAGCAACTTTTGCTTCAGTAGAATTTGACGATGAAGTGGAATCTGAACGCTCAGCTATTCAAGTAGGAGACCCATTTATGGAAAAACTCCTGATGGAAGCCTGTTTAGAAGTTATCTACAACCATAAAGAAGCTTTAGTGGGTATTCAAGATATGGGTGCGGCTGGTTTAGTTTCTTCGTCTTCAGAAATGGCTGAAAAAGCTGGCACAGGTGTAACTTTAAACCTTGACCTAGTTCCTCAAAGAGAAACGGGCATGATTCCTTATGAAATGATGCTTTCTGAATCGCAAGAACGGATGCTTTTATGTGTCAAGCGTGGTATGGAAGAAGAAATTATCAATGTCTTTAAAGAATATGATCTAGACGCTGTAGTGATTGGTGAAGTTACTGGGGATGGTCAATACCGCTTGATGCATCAAGGTAAAGAAGTAGCCAACTTACCAGTTAATTCGCTAGGAGATGGACCGGTGTATAACAATCAAGGTCAAGTACCAGAGCGTATTCGTGAATGGGCAGATAAGGGACAATTCCAACCACAAATTGATAATGCGACCCAAACATTAAAAGATATCTTACAACAGCCAACAGTCGCTTCTAAAAAAGTAGCTTACGATACTTTCGACTCGCAAGTTCGAACCTCTACTTTAGTCTGGCCAGGCTCAGACGCAGCAGTGGTTAGAATTCGTGGCACTAAAAAAGCGATTGCTATGACTGCTGATTATAATTCACGTTACATCTATCTCAATCCGGAAATTGGTAGCCAAATGGCTGTAGCAGAAGCAGCTAGAAATATCGTAGCTTCAGGTGGAAAACCTTTAGCAATTACTGACTGTTTAAACTTTGGAAGCCCAGAAAAGCCAGAAGTCTTTTATGAATTAGATAAATCAGCTGATGGTATTGCAGCAGCCTGCCGTCAATTAGATACACCAGTTATTTCTGGTAACGTATCACTTTATAATGAGACAAATGGTCAAGCAATCTATCCTTCTCCAATGATTGGTATGGTTGGATTAATAAAAGATATCGAAAAAGTAACTACTCAATTCTTTAAAGCAGCTGGAGATGCTATTTACATGATTGGTCATACGACAGATGCCTTTAATGGATCTGAATTACAAAAAATGATGCTAGGTAAGATCGAAGGTCCTTTATTTGACTATGATTTAGCAGCTGAAAAGGCCAACCAGGAGACTGTTGCCGCGGCTATCCAAAAAGGATATCTTGCTTCTGCGCATGACCTTTCTGAAGGTGGATTAGCTGTTGCTTTAGCGGAGTCAGCATTTAATACGGACTTAGGTCTAGAAGTAAAAGTGGACCTACCAGCTAGTCATTTATTCGCAGAGAACGGTTCACGCTTTATTGTTTCTGTAAGAGCTGATCAAAAAGCAGCGTTTGAAGCTGAATTTAAAGACCATTTCACTTTAATCGGTCAAGTAACCGATAAAGATCGAATTCGAATTCAAGCCAAAGACCAATTTATTGATGCCAAACGCTCAGACTTGCAACAACTATGGGAGGAAGCTATACCATGTCTTTTAAGAGGGAAGTAATCCGAGGGCAAGAAGTCGTCTCTACTGAAATCACCGATGATATATTCGATTTACCCTATGAAGAATGTGGTCTAATAGGTTTATGGAATCAAAAAGATGCCGCATTTGATGCTTACTATGGTCTACATGCCCTTCAACATCGTGGTCAAGAAGGGGCGGGAATTGCTGTCCTTAATGGCGATGAAATGCTAGCTCATCGTGACTTTGGTTTAGTGAATCAAGTTTTTAATCGCCGTCAAAAATTAGAAGAATTACCTGGAGATGCTGCCTTAGGTCATGTACGTTATGCAACTGCCGGTCTTAATGATATTAATAATATCCAACCCCTTGTCTTTCATTTCAATGATGGACCGGTTGCCATGGCTCATAACGGAAACTTAGTCAATGCTCACACTTTAAAAGTGGAACTTGAGAAAAAAGGCTCTATTTTTAATACCACTTCTGATAGTGAAGTAATTATGCATTTGATTCGTCGCTCTCAAAAAGAAAGCTTCATTGAAAAGTTAAAAGAATCTTTAAAGCAAGTGGTAGGAGGTTTTACTTATCTGTTCCTTACTGAAGAAGAATTAATTGGAGTGTGTGATCCCAATGGGTTTAGACCGTTGATTGTAGGAAGAATGCCTAATGGTGGGTATGTAATGGCTTCTGAGTCGTGCGCTTTAGACCAAATTGGTGCTTCTTATCTATTTGATGTGGAACCAGGTCAAGTGGTTTCCATTAATAATGAAGGTATCCAAAAAGAATATTATATAGAAAGCCGTCAACAAGCTATTTGCTCGATGGAGTTTATCTATTTTGCTCGACCGGATTCGAACATACATGGTATCAACGTACATACAGCTCGCAAGAATTCAGGAAAAAAACTAGCCCAAGAACAGCCGGTCGAAGCTGATATTGTAATTGGTGTTCCCAATTCATCACTTTCGGCTGCCTCAGGTTATGCAGAGGAAGCTGGTATTCCTTATGAAATGGGTCTTATTAAGAACCAGTATATTGCACGAACTTTTATCCAACCAACCCAAGAACTAAGAGAGCGGGGTGTAAGGATGAAGCTTTCAGCAGTCCGCAAAGTTGTCGAAGGAAAACGTATTGTGATGGTAGATGATTCCATCGTTCGAGGGACAACGTCTAAAAGAATTGTTGGCTTATTAAAAGCCGCAGGTGCTAAGGAAGTTCATGTACGCATTGCGTCACCCGCACTTAAACATCCTTGTTTTTACGGTATTGATATTTCGAATACGCGCGATTTAATTGCGGCCAACCATACACTAAAAGAAATTGAAAAGATTATCGATGCTGATTCATTAGCCTATCTCAGTGAAGAGGGTTTAGTTTCGGCTATTGACCTTCAATCAGATGCTCCTTATAAAGGATTATGTATGGCATACTTTAATGGAGATTATCCGACAGCTCTACATGATTTTGAAAAAGAATATCTTGCAGAATTAGAACGCATTGTTGAAGATTAATGATTAGGAGGAAATAAGTTGACGAAGGAAAATGCTTATAGTCGTGCAGGAGTAGACGTGCACGCTGGATATGAAGCGGTTAAAAGAATGAAAAAGCATGTCGAAAGAACCATACGTCCTGAAGTGTTAACTCATTTAGGTGGCTTTGGTGGAGCGTTTGATCTTTCAAAATTTTCATATCAAGAACCGGTTTTAGTAAGTGGAACAGACGGGGTCGGTACCAAATTAATGGTCGCTATTCAAGCAGGAAAATACGATACAATTGGTATCGATTGTGTAGCCATGTGCGTCAACGATGTGGTGGCTCAGGGTGCAGAACCTTTATTTTTCCTTGACTACATTGCGGTGGGTAAAAATGATCCGCAAGTAGTCGAGCAAATAGTAGCAGGGGTTGCTGAAGGTTGTGTTCAAGCAGGAGCCGCTTTAGTGGGTGGAGAAACAGCTGAAATGCCTGGTATGTATGATGAGAAAGATTTTGATGTGGCAGGATTTACTGTCGGAATAGCCGAGAAAAAAGAATTGCTTACGGGTAATCAGGTCAAGGCAGGAGATGTTCTAATTGGTTTAGCTTCATCAGGCATTCATTCCAATGGTTTCTCTTTAGTCCGTGACATCTTCTTCAATCAACATGATTATCAATTATCGGAGCCAGTTTTAGAAGGCGCTGACCAAAGCTTAGCTGAAGCTTTATTAGTTCCAACAAAAATCTATGTCAAAACGGTCATGCCATTGGTTAAGGCCGGTTTAATTAACGGAATAGCCCATATTACAGGTGGAGGGTTTGTCGAAAACTTACCACGGATGATGCAAGAGGATTTAGCTTGTGAGATTAATTTAGGCTCTTGGCCAGTGTTACCAATCTTTAATCAAATGCAAGCTTTAGGAAAAATTGAATCCTTAGAAATGTATGAAATTTTTAACATGGGGATTGGTATGGTCCTAGCAGTAGATGTTGAAAAAGTAGTGGAAGTAAAACAAAGATTAGACCAACTTGGAGAAAACGCCTATGAAATTGGTCAAGTGGTTGAGAAAAGAGATAAAGAAGTTATTTTCAACTAGTAAGGAGGGGAAGGATGAAAGTTGCAGTATTTGCATCAGGGTCAGGTTCTAATTTTCAGGCTTTAGTGGAATCATGCCAGGATCGACCTGACATTGAATTTGTCTTATTATTTTCAGACTATCATCAAGCTTATGCATTGGAAAGAGCAAACAAATTGGGCATAACTACTTTAGTGGCCAGTCCAAAAGACTTTAATACTCGAGAAGACTATGAAAATTTTCTATTAATACAGATGCAGGATTATCAGATTGATTACATTCTATTAGCAGGTTACATGCGTGTCATTGGTCCACCTTTATTAGAAGCTTATCCTGATCGAATACTCAATATTCATCCTTCACTGCTTCCTGCTTTTCCTGGTCGGCACGGCATCGCTGATGCCTACCGAGCTGGGGTTAAAGAAACAGGAGTGACTGTTCATTTAGTGGACCAAGGAATCGATACAGGCAGAATTTTAGGTCAGAAGAAAGTTTTGATTGAAGAAGGCGAAAAATTAGTGGATCTTGAGGAAAAAATCCATCAAGTAGAACATCAATTATATCCTCAAGTTGTAAAAGAATTTCTTAAAGGAGTGGAGTAAATTGTCACGTGCATTAATAAGTGTTTCGGATAAAACAGGTCTGCTACCAATGGCGAAAGCCTTAATTGCTCAAGGAGTTGAGATTATCTCAACAGGAGGGACCAAACGTTTTCTTGATGAAGCTGGACTTAAGACAACGGCTGTTGAGGAAGTGACTAATTTTCCTGAAATGATGGATGGCAGAGTGAAGACCTTGCATCCAAAAATTCACGGAGCTTTACTGGCTTTAAGAGATAATAAAGACCATCAACTAGCGGTTAAGAATCACGAAATTGAGTACATCGATTTTGTTATTGTTAATCTTTATCCATTTAAGCAAACAATTAAAAAAGCAGAAGTGACTTTAGCAGAAGCAATTGAACAGATTGATATTGGAGGACCGAGTATGATCCGTTCTGCAGCTAAAAATTATCAATCTGTCACCGTTGTTGTAGATCCAAGAGACTATGCTGTTGTCATTGAAGAATTAGAAAGTCAAGGTCAGACTAAGGCTGTTACTCGTCAACAATTGGCTCAAAAAGTGTTTGCTCACACGGCAGCTTATGATGCTTTGATTGCCAGTTATTTGGCTAATCAAATTGCTGAAGTGGAAGAAGAAGGTCAAATTGCACCAGTTGAATCACTTACCTTAACTTATGATCGGATGTATGATTTAAGATATGGTGAGAATGCTCATCAAAAAGCAGCTGTCTACCAAAAACCAATCACATCTTCTTATGCTATTACTCATGCCAAAGTTTTAAATGGTAAGCCTTTATCTTATAATAATCTACGCGATGCAGATGCCGCTATCAAAATGATCCGCGAATTTCCAGATCAAGCATGTGCAGTGGCAGTTAAACACATGAATCCTTGTGGTATAGCGGTTGCTGAAACAATAGAGATAGCTTTTAATCGATGCCGTCAAGCAGATCCAATTTCTATTTTTGGAGGCATTGTGGTTGTGAATCGGACCTTAACAATTAAATTAGCTGAAACGCTTCATTCCATGTTTCTTGATGTTATTATTGCGCCTTCTTTTGAAGAGGGAGCTTTAGAAATCCTCAAGCAAAAAGTGAATGTGCGTGTACTTCAATTAGACATGGATGACCTTTCAATGGATGCTGAAGAAATAACTTCGATAAGTGGAGGACTTTTAGTTCAAGAAGCTGATAGTTTAGTAGAAGATTCTGAACAATGGCAGCAAATGGGGACAGTTTCAACTTCTAATGAAAAAAGAGCGGCTTTATCATTTGCCTGGAGAGTGGTTAAGCATGTTAAATCAAATGCCATTGTTGTGGCTGATGGTCAGCAGACTTATGGTGTAGGTGCAGGTCAGACTAACCGTGTAGGAGCTGCTAAAATTGCTTTGGATCATGCTAAAGAATTAGGTGCCGACTTTTCTAAGATGGTATTAGCTTCAGATGCCTTTATACCAATGACAGATACAATTGAGTTAGCCCATCAATATGGTGTTCAGGCAATTGTGCAACCCGGTGGTTCCATTGGTGATAAGGAAGTAATTGCCAAAGCCGATGAATACGGTATTGCTATGTTAGCGACCAAAGTCCGTCATTTCCGTCATTAAGAGAAAGAGGTAATCATGAAATTATTAGTTATTGGTAGTGGAGGACGCGAACATGCGATTGCCTATCATTTGTTAAAAAGTCCCCTAGTCGAATCGGTTTTTTGTGCTCCTGGCAATCCAGGTATGAAAGTAGATGGCATAAATTGTGTAGACATCGCTGAGAATGCTTTTGAAGACTTAATCAATTTTGCCAAACAAGAACAAATTGATTGGACTTTTGTAGGTCCGGAAGGTCCTTTATTTGAAGGAATTGTTGACCATTTTACCCAAGCAGGTCAAATTGCTTTTGGGCCAAGTAAAGCTGCTGCTCAAATCGAAGGTTCTAAATTGTTTGCCAAAAAATTAATGCAAAAATATAAGATTCCAACTGCCCAGTATGCTAGTTTTACTGAGCAAGAGGCTGCACTCGCTTATTTGAATAACCAGTCGACTCCGATTGTAGTTAAAGTCGATGGGCCAGCTGCAGGTAAAGGAGTTACCGTTGCTTTAAGTAAAGAAGAGGCAGAGAATGCGATTAAATTAGCTTTTGAAAAAGATCCAGCAAAGCAAAGAATCGTAATTGAAGAATGTTTGCTTGGACCAGAGTTTTCAATCTTTTCAATGGTTTACAAAGGTAAAGTTTGCCACTCTTTGCCAGCTAGAGATCATAAACGTTTATTAGATGGTAATCTGGGGCCTAATACAGGCGGTATGGGAGCATTTGCCCCCGTTGAAGATATCTCAGAAGAACTATATCAAGAAACCCTTCGAACGATTGTAGAGCCTACTTTAGTGGCTATGGATAAAGAGGGGACTCCTTTTAATGGTGTTTTATACACAGGGCTAATGAACACAGCTGAAGGACCAAAAGTGATTGAGTTTAACGCACGTTTCGGTGATCCAGAAACCCAGGTCGTCTTGCCTTTATTGAAAACAGATTTTGCAGAATTGATCAATGACTTGCTGCATGGTCGTGAGACCCAAGTGGAGTGGAGGGAAGAAAAAGCATGCATGGGAGTTATCTTAGCTGCTGAAGGTTACCCACAAAATCCTACACGTGGGATTGAGTTTTCATTAAAGTCTTCTATGGATGAGACTATGAAAATCTACTATGCAGGAATTTCTTCTTACCGCCCACTTGTTTCTAGCGGGGGAAGAATTGCCATGGTTACTTGTTTAGCTGACACAAAGCAATTAGCACAAGACAAAATTTATGAGTATCTATCAAAACAAGCACTCGATCAAATTTATTACCGTAAAGACATAGGGGTCAACTTGCTTAAGCCATAGCATTCCTTTAGAATGAAAATATCGGTTTTCAATCGACTTTCATTTTAAGGATATAAATTAGGAGGTTGGCTATGGACTTTATTTCAGATATCGTCACACAATTCCGAACGGAAATTGATATTATTCAGCTATCACAAGATATTTTGATTAGCTTATTTAAAATCATTTTCTCAGTCATTCTACTTTACACTTTAAAAAAAGTTTTAATTAAAATGATTGAGAGTTACTTTCTGGGTAAAAGGTCTTCACGTATTCGCTTTGCTAAAAAAGCACGCAATCATACAATTAGTCGTTTATTGACTAACTTGGTTCAATATCTTTTTTATTTCTTTTTAGCCTATACGGTCTTAAGTATCATGGGTGTTCCAGTTGGTACTTTAGTAGCTGGGGCTGGAATTGTCAGTTTAGCCATTGGTTTGGGTGCTAAAGATTTAGTCTCAGATGTTGTTAATGGTTTCTTCATTCTCTTGGAACACCAATTTGATGTTGGGGATGCGGTAGATATTAACGGCTACAGTGGAACCGTTTATTCCATTGGTTTAAGAAATACGGTCGTCCGTGATTACAATGGAATTCATCATTTCATTCCCAACGGGAGTATTACTCAAATGTCCAATCTCTCACTCAATAGTATCCGTGTGGATATTGATTTGTTCATTTATCCTGAACAAAATATAGATCAGCTTGAAGCTCGGCTTCAAGAAATCTATTTAAAAGTGCCACAAGATGATCAGTTGATTTTACGTGCTCCAGAATTTTTAGGAGTCTTTCGTGACTCACAAGGACGTTTGATTTATAAAATAAGGATATGGTCCAAGAGTGTTGATGACATGTTAGTCGTTCAAGCTAGATACTATAAAGCTTTTATCCAAGGCTTATCTGAAGCTAAGGTGAAATTAGCCATGGGTAATCAAGAGCGAGTTCAAGTAGCATTAAATGAAGAACAGTTCATGGAAGCAGAATAAATAATAGCCAAATAAAAAGCTGACCTCATTTGAGGTTAGCTTTTTATGTATAAACCTAATATTTAAGCTTTGTTAACTGAAGCATCGTAAATACCATCGATGGCTTCTTTAATAGTTTGATTGAACTCTTCATCACTTTGACTGGCTCTTAAATCTTGTGAAAGAGCACGGGAGAATGAAGCGATGCAGTTAGGTGTTTTCTTCAAGCGGGCATTAGCTTCCTCGGTAGGATATCCACCTGATAAAGCAACGACTCTTACCATATTTGGATGGTTGGCAATTTCTTCATAGGTAGAAGGCTTAGTAGGGATAGTAATTTTAAGCATCACTAATTCATTTTCTTCCAATTTGTTTAAGTGAGCCAGAATCTCTTCAGCTAATTTTGCTTCGATCTTTTCTTTATCTTCTGCATGAATATTTACTTCAGGTTCGATAATTGGAACGAGTCCTGCAGCAATAATTTGTTTAGCAATTTCAAATTGTTGATCAACAACTGCTTTGATTCCGACTTCAGAATATGAATTAATAGTAGAACGCATTTTTGTTCCAAAAATATGACGCTCATTAGCTCTTTCTAACAATTCATCAAGAAGGGTGATAGGTTTCATTAGTTGAACACCATCTGCTTCTTCCATGAGTCCTAAGTCCACTTTAAGGAAAGGAACTACTTTTTTCTCTTCCCAAAGATAGTCAGCTGTTTTTTTGCCTTCAACTTCACGATCGATTGTTTGTTCAAATAAAATAGCGCCTAAGATTTTTTCGTTGCTAAAAGAAGGGGCAGTCATGATACGTCTACGCATTTCATGAACTTTATCAAACATTTCATCTTCATTTGAATATTGGTCCTCGTTTACTCCGTATGCCTTTAAAGCTTTTGGTGTGGATCCACCAGATTGATCAAGCGCAGCGATAAAACCTTTGCCGTTTTTAATTTGTTCAAATTGTTGTGAATTCATTCCATTACTCCTTTACGTTTACTATGCTTATGATAGCTTTAAATCTTAAAATATGCAATCTATTTCATTTTAATCAATAAGGTAAGTGCCTTCTTCAGTCACCACCAGGTCAACTTGTTTGTCATGGTCTTCTGTAGGAATGTCATCGTATTGTAATTGGGCATAATAAGGTAGAACTAAATAGGCATTTTTAGCTCTAAGTAAGTAACGATCATAGTAGCCTCCGCCATAACCAAGGCGCTCGCCACGGTTATTGCAAGTTACGCATGGCATAATGATAAGGTCGATGTCTTCTGGTTCAAGTCTTTGACTGATTTTTTCTGGCTCTAAGATTCCAAAAGCGGATCTTTCTAGAGGAGAATTTTCTTTATATACTAAGGCTTCCATGACACGACCAGGGAAAACTCGAGGAATACCCACTGTTTTTCCGTCTTTCCATGCTCTTTGAATGATGGGATGAGTGTTCATTTCTTCATCAGTAGAATAATAAACCATCATTTTTTTTGCTTTTTTATATTCATCCAGTTGGAAAAGCTGTTGATAAATTTTTTCTTCGGCAAAGCGACGATATTCACTTGAAAGTTGGGCTCTTTTTGCAAAAATTTCTTTTCTTAATTCTGTCTTACTCTTCATTTTGAACCTCCTAATAAAATACTTATTATAATTATACCATTAGTTTATAAAAGATAAATCAACTGCTTTCTACTTGTATACTTTTAAATTACAATGATAATAAAAGAAAGAGGTGTTTTTATGTATCAATTAGCTGATTTAAAAGAAATCGCAGCCAATTGGACAGCTTGTTTAGACAAGCAAGAACAATCGCTTGTCCTGAATCAATTAAACAATTATTTAAACCAGGAAGAGGCTGTCATATATCCACCAGCAGTAGAAGTTTTTAAAGCTTTAGAGCTGTGTCCATATTTTGATACTAAGGTAGTTATTATTGGACAAGATCCTTACCATGGTCCTAATCAAGCCAACGGCTTGGCTTTTTCAGTGAATGAGGGCCAGTCAGTGCCTCCTTCTTTGAAAAATATTTTTAAAGAATTATCAGATGATCTCAAAGTCCCTATCCGAAAAGAAACAGACCTGTCAGACTGGGCGAGACAAGGAGTGCTGTTATTAAATCGCGTGTTAACCGTCAGAGCAGGTGAAGCGAACTCTCACCAAGGAATCGGATGGGAATTCGTCACCAACCAAATCATTCAATGCCTTAATCATCATCCAAACTCTCTTATATTTATTCTCTGGGGTAAAAAAGCACAATCACTTGAAAAGTTGATAGATCGTTCCAAGCATCGAGTGATCAAGTCCAGTCACCCGAGCCCCCTAGCAGCCTATCGTGGTTTTTTTGGATCCAAGCCTTTTTCGAAAACCAATTCCTTTTTAATTGAAAAAGGCTATCAGCCTATCAAGTGGACACCTTAGTTAAAACTATAACTAGGTGAAAAAAGTAAGCGTAATCCAAGCAATCAAATTATTGATAAAATGAAAACTCATGGATGCCGCTACATTGGCTTGATACTTCCAATAAAAATAAGTGAGACCTAAAGTCAACGGAAGATAGATGACAGCATCTGCTAAAGTAGCCATGTGCGCTCCTGTAAATAGTAAAATCGATAAGATTGTCATTGACCATTTGAACGATTTGCCTTTGTGGACTGAGGGACCGATGATGGCTTGACGAAAGATTAGTTCTTCCACAAAAGGAGCAAAAATAACTAACATAAAGAAAGTAAAATAACTAGGAACGTTCCCAATTAAATCTTGGATGGCTTGTTGATTAGCCCCCATACCCTCCAAGTCTATATAAGGCTCAATTAGACTAAGTAGGATAATACGTACAATGCCAATAATTAAGAAGCAAAGGATAGTTTTACCTAAAAGACTCTTCCAACTAGTTTGCTGGAGTAATCGCTGCCATTGATCCATTGTATATTTTCCATACAAGTACCAAGCAACAAAGCAAATAATTAGCATACTGACTAGTAAAACCCATGGTATCGACTCTTCTGCCACACCTAAGGCAAGAGCAATAGCGGGGCTGATAAGATAGAAAAGGATATAAGTAAAAAGTAATTTCCAAGCTCTATTTTTCATAATAACCTCCTAAAATTTTGATAATATTATTATATCTTATCCTACTAAAAAGACTAGTCTATCTAATGCTGAATGATTTTGATATTTTTCAAGATAAGTTGCTTGTATGCTATAATAAGTTGATTGTAAAAAAGGGGTAGAGACTATGAAAGAACTAAGTATACAAAATCTATCAAAATCATATGGTGTGAAGCAATTGATCGACCAAGTCGATTTTTCAATCCGAACAGGTGATCGAGTGGGGCTTATTGGACCGAATGGAACTGGAAAATCTTCTTTTTTAAGAGTAATTGCAGGAATCGATAGTTATGATAATGGTCAAATTAAAGCCCCTAATCAATACGAAATTGCCTATCTGGAGCAAAACCCTCGTTTAGATCCAGATAAAACCATCCTAGAAACGGTTTATGATTCAAAAGCAGCGGATATTCAATTGTTATTAACTTATGAAAAATGTCGCATGGAGTTAGAGGCTGACCCAACCAATCATTTCTTACAAGATCAATTCACCAAATTATCAGATGAAATGACCTTGAAATCTGCTTGGGAAGTTGAGATATCGGCTAAGTCTATTCTGACCCAATTAAAAATCTATAATCTAAATAAAAGGGTTGGAGAATGTTCAGGGGGCCAGCAAAAACGGATTGGGATCGCTCAAGTCTTAATTGCTGAACCGGATCTTTTAATTTTAGATGAGCCGACCAATCATTTAGACGTAGAGTCAATCCAATGGTTGGAAAAATATTTAGCTTCTTACAAAGGTGCTTTATTACTAGTCACTCATGATCGCTACTTCTTAGAACGCTCAGTCAATAAAATTATTGAATTACAATATGGACGCATTACTGAGTTTGAAGGCAATTATCAGACTTATTTAACTAAAAAGGCTGAATTGATCGAAATGCAAGCCAAACAAGCCCAAAAACAAGATCGGCTCTACTTACAAGAACTCGCCTGGATGCGTCAAGGCGCTCAGGCCAGATCAACCAAACAACAAGCTAGGATTGATCGCTTTAACCAATTGAAGGATTCGATCGGCCTAAGAGACCAATCTCAAGATGCTATTGATTTTAATTTTTCACAACAGCGGATGGGTAATCAAATTATTGAATTAGAAGACCTTACAGTCGAAATTGCTGATAAGATTATCATTAACGGTCTAACTAAGACATTTGTTAAGGGCGATCGTTTGGGAGTTGTGGGTCCTAACGGAGTGGGGAAATCAACTTTCTTAAATTGCTTGGCAGGCTTGCATCCACTTAAAAAGGGTATATGTCGGTTAGGACAAACAGTCAATATCGCTTATTATCGTCAATTAGATGAAGATTTGCCACAAGCTATGCGTATCTTAAGCTATTTAACCCAAGTAGCGGATCAGTTCAAACGTCCAGACGGTTCAAGAGTTTCGGCTGCGCAAATGTTAGAGCGTTTCAATTTTCCCAAAGAGAGTCATGGTTCACTGATACAGTCACTTTCTGGTGGAGAAAAAAGAAGACTTTACTTATTAACCCTCTTAATCCAAGAACCCAATGTTCTTTTATTGGATGAGCCAACCAATGACTTAGATATTGAGACTTTAAATACTTTAGAAGACTATATAGAATCTTTTGAAGGCGTAGTGATTATTGTTTCTCATGATCGTTATTTTTTAGATAAGACAGTCGATCAATTACTGGTCTTAAAAGGAGAAGGGAAGTTTGACTTATACTGGGGAAGCTTTTCAGAATACTTAGAAACTAAGGATAATCATATTGAGAATGAAGCAAAACCAAGTAAGCAAGCCAACAAAGAAAACGCTCAAAAGTCTCAATTAAATAAAAAAAAGCGAATGACCTATCATGAAAAACAAGAATGGCAAGGTCTTGAAGAACGGATAGTCGAGTTAGAAAGCCAAATAGAGCAAAAGCAAAAACTGATGGAAGAACATTCAGAAGATGCTGGTAAGCTAATGGATCTTCATACTGAAATTGAGTTTCTAGAAGCTAACTTACTAGAACTTTATGAACGCTATGACTATTTAAGTGATTTGGACCAATAGGAGGTAGACGGATGAAACAATATCAAGAACTGATCAGTTATATTCTAGACCATGGTGACAAAAAGTCCGATCGCACAGGAACTGGTACGCTATCAACTTTCGGTTATCAAATGCGATTTGATCTCAGTAAAGACTTTCCTCTTTTGACTACTAAACGGGTGCCTTTTGGTCTAGTTAAATCGGAATTAATGTGGTTTTTAAAGGGGGATACCAATATTAAATATTTATTAATCCATAACAATCATATTTGGGATGAATGGGCCTTTGAAAACTATACGCAATCAGCTGACTACAAAGGAGTGGACATGACTGATTTTGGTCGACGTATCCTAGAAGATAAAGAATTTGCAGAAAACTACCAGATGGAGATGTCTAGTTTTCAAGCTAATATTATAGCTAGCAATCAGTTTGCGGCTAAGCATGGTGACTTAGGTCCTATCTATGGCAAACAATGGCGATCTTGGGAGGCGAATGGTGAAACCATTGATCAAATTCAGCAGGTCATTGAATCTCTTAAAGATAATCCAGATTCTAGAAGGCATATCGTAACGGCATGGAACCCTGCAGCTATTGATAAAGCGGTCTTACCACCCTGTCATTGCTTCTTTCAATTCTATGTTAGTAAAGGCCGTTTATCCTGTCAGCTTTATCAACGCTCAGCAGATGTGTTCTTAGGCGTTCCTTTTAATATTGCTTCTTATGCTTTATTAACCCATTTAATCGCCAAAGAAACTCATTTACAGCCGGGTGAATTTGTTCATGTTTTAGGGGATGCCCATTTGTATTTAACCCATTTAAAGGCAGCACGGACTCTTTTAGAGCGTTCTCCACGTTCGCTTCCCCAGCTTAACATTTCAGATTTTCAATCCATCGATCAATTGAATTTGAATCAGATTCAGATTGAAAACTACCATCCACATCCAACAATTAAAGCAGCTATCTCAGTTTAGTAAATAGGAGGAGAAATGATGATTACATATGTTTATGCCCAAGATTTAAAAGGCGCAATTGGTTATCAAAAGGACTTACCATGGCATTTACCTAACGACCTCAATTTTTTTAAAGAAGTTACCATGGGACATACTATGTTGATGGGGAGAACGACTTTCGAATCAATGGACCGTAGATTTTTACCAGGTCGCAAGACGGTTGTATTAACCAGTCAAGAAGATTATGGTCAAGATATTGCACAGCTGAACTTGGTACATAGTGTAGAAGATGTCTTAGAGCTAGCAAAAGATCAAGAATTAATGGTTATTGGAGGAGCAGGTGTTTTCAAAACTTTGATGGACCACGTCGATAAGATTGTGCGTACCGTCATCGAAGGAGAGTTTCCTGCAGATACCTATATGGCGGATATTGATCAAGAAAAGTTCCGTTTGGATAAGCTGGTTGAAGTTCCTGCAGATGCAGATAATGAATACCCTCATCGTTTTGAGTGGTGGGTGAGAAAATAAATGACTGATTTTACCACTTTTAAAGCAATTGGCTGCATTGGTTGTGGCAATATGGGATCAGCGATTATAAAGTCTCTTTCGACTAACTTTTCCAATTTAGCCTTTTACTTATATGATAAAGACAATTATAAAAGTCAAAGCTTGGCTAAGGACTGTGGTGAGAGTGTTGAAGCAGTAAATAGTCTTGAAAAGCTTTTAGCTTCTGCTCAAATCTTTTTTATCGGAGTCAAACCGAAAGACTTAAATATCTTGTTGGACTCCCTTAATTCTATTGAATTACTTGATTCTAAATTATGGATATCGATGGTAGTGGGTAGGTCATTAAGTAGTATTCAAAAGCTACTTCCTCAAGGGCATCATCTTATCCGCATAATGCCTAATACCCCTGTTGCCATCGGACAGGGTTATGTTTCTTATTGTTACCAGAAAGAAAATTTCAATGACCAAGTAATTAATGAATTTAAGAACTTATTACAACCCTTGGGACATCTTCAGTTGATCGAAGAAAGCTTATTTGATGTTGCTTCTGCTATTGCAGGATCAGGTCCTGCCTTTATCTACCAGTTGATTGAAGCTATCAGTGATGCCGGCGTTTATTATGGCTTGAACCGTCAGCAAGCCATTGATATGGCGGCTAAAACAGTGGCTGGTGCCGGTCAAATGGTTCTGGAAAGTCATCAACATCCTGCTCAATTAAAAGACGCTGTGACCAGTCCTAAGGGTACGACCATTGCCGGTGTTAGAAGTTTAGAAGCGAATGGATTTCGATCGGCTATATTTGAAGCTGTTTCAGCAACCGTAGAGAGAACATAAGAATAAATCCATCTCCTATTCTTTTTAGAATGAGAGATGGATTTTATTGATTGAAGTTTATAGGTATTGAAAAATTGAGTAAAACATTAAACCTGCTCCTAAAATAACAAAGAGGTGCCAAATAACGTGCATCCAGCGATTAGATTTCATAGAATAAAATATCGTACCGAGAGAATAGGCGATCCCACCTAGAGCCAGATAAATTATTCCCCAAAGGTCTATTGATTTAAAGAGGGGATAAATAATTAATAGGCACAGCCATCCTAATGCTAAATAAAGATAGGTCGATAACTTTGGAAAACAGTCGATAGCAAAGACTTCAAATACAATCCCTGCTATTGCCAACATCCAGATGAGAGCAAGAAAGAGATAAGCCAAGTGATTATTAAGAGCTATCATGAGATAGGGAGTATAAGTTCCGGCAATTAATAAATAGATCGCTGAATGGTCCAGTTTTTGTAAAACACGTCGATATTTACTGTGGGAAAAAGAATGGTAGAGGGTTGAATTAGTAAAAAGGGCCACCAAAGAAAAGCCATAAACGATATAGGCAATCATATCGATGCTGGATCTTTGAGCTAATCCTTTTTTAATGAGTATATAAGTCCCAAGCAAAGATAAAGCAGCAGCGATTCCATGAGTGATAGCATTCCAAGTTTCGACTTGTTTGAATGAATGACTACTTCTAGATGGTGTCATTGTCGGATTGGACGAAGATGAATTAAACATTTAATCGGCTCCTTCTTTTATACTAATTCAATTATACTTAAGTTAGGGTTTAGATGAAAGAAAAGTCGGTTTATGGAATAATTGATTTATTTATTAGGATTACAAATGCTATAATAAAAATAATTCCACGAAACCCAGAGTATTTAACTTTATCAAAGAATGATCTTTAAAGAATAGGAGGTCTAGGATGGGACCTAGTTTTTATGAATTTATAATGCGATATGCTGATGAAGCTGCCAATGATCCCATGAGTCGCTTAGCCAATGCAGTCAGTAACGACATTGCTTTTCCCAAGCAAAGTCATGATTTTCAAGAAATATCTGATTATTTAGAAAAAAATAGTCACTATTCAAGACTATTAAGTATTTTTGATGATGCCTGGCACCAATATCAATATGCAATTTAAAGGAGAGATTTGATGAGTACACATATTCAAGCCCACTATGGGCAAATAGCCCCGATAGTTCTGTTTCCCGGTGATCCCTTAAGAGCAAAATATATTGCTGACCAATTTTTAGAAAATGTTATTCAATATAACGAAGTGCGCAATATGTTTGGCTACACAGGAGATTACCACGGTATAAAAGTATCGGTTCAAGGATCTGGAATGGGGATGCCATCAGCTATGATCTATGCAGAGGAGCTTTACCGTGACTATGATGTGCAAACAATTATTCGGGTAGGATCTGCCGGTGGTATGCAAGAAAATGTTAAAGTTAGAGACATAGTCTTAGCCCAAGGAGCTACAACCGATTCTTCAGCTTTAAGTAATATTTTTAAAGGACAAGTTTCCTATGCTGCACTTGCTGATTTTCAAAGTCTTGATCACGCTTATCATTTGGCACAAACAAAAGTAGGAGACCGGGTTCATGTAGGGAATGTACTTTCTAGCGATCGTTTTTATAATGATGAGTTAGATAAAGAAAAATTAGCTCAATATGGTGTTCTAGCAGTTGAAATGGAAGCAGCCGGACTTTATGCCGTGGCAGCAAAATATCAGCGCAGAGCTTTAGCTATTTGTACGATTTCTGACCATCTATTAACTGGTGAAGAGACAACCGCTCAAGAGCGTGAACAAACCTTTACAGACATGATGGAAATAGCTTTAGAAACAGCTTTAAAATTGGATTAAACAATAGAAAGAAGGGAGATGAAATGATTTTTAAATGCAAATTTATCAAGAAGCAAAAAAACAACCTTCTTCAGTGGACTCCAGATAAATGGCTTTGCCTTTTTTTAATCTTTTCGCTTTTTGCTTTGGTTATGAATTATAAAGCGCTTCCGATTTCAGCTATGGGAAAGCTATTTGGCAGTCCTTCAGTTGAAAAAGAAGATCAATTAACCAAAGAAGATTTAGCGATTATCCAAGAAGTTTATAATTCTTTACAAATCAATTATATTGAGGAATTAGATAAAGAAAAGCTTTTAGAAGGAGCTCTAAAAGGCATGGTGGATGCGGTGGATGATCCCTATTCTGAATTTTTAAACCCTACTGAAATAACGCCTTTTGATGATTCTCTGGAAGGATCCTTCACCGGTATAGGGGTTCAATTTATGTTAAAAGATAGTTTGCCTACGGTTATAGCTCCGATTGACGGAACTCCCGCTGCAAAAGCAGGTATCAAAGCCAATGATATTATTCTAAAAGCCGATGATGTGGATCTTCAGGGATTAGACACCAGTGAAATCGTGCAAAAGATTCGTGGACCCTTGGGGTCTGAGATCACTTTAACGATCAAGAGAGGTCAATCAACCTTTGAAGTAACTATGATTCGAGAAGAAATTCCTCTTACTACGGTCGACTATGAACAAGATGATGAATATGACCAAGTGGGAGTCGTTAAAGTGAGCCAATTTGCTTCATCAACTTATGAGGAAATGGTATCGGCCGTTAAAGACTTACGGTCAAAAGGTGTCGATCGCTTTATTTTTGATTTCCGCTATAATCCTGGAGGAATGTTGGAAACAGCTTTACAAGTTAGTAATATGTTCTTAGATGATGATCAAGTCATTATGCAAACAGATGATCGTCTGAGTGAGCCGTTTGAGTATGTGGCTTCTGACGAGCGCTATGGTGATTTTCAAATTACAGAGCCTTATGTATTATTAATCGATGAAGGCTCGGCTTCAGCTAGTGAAATTTTAGCTGCTGCCATTAAAGAAAATACGGATGCCCCTGTGATCGGGGTGACTTCTTTCGGAAAAGGGACGGTTCAAAGAATGATTTCAGAATCCTCATATGGGGAATTAAAATTAACCGTAGCAAAATGGCTTACACCTAGTGGGGGGTGGATTCATGAGAAAGGAATCGAACCTGATCAAGTGGTAGAAGCACCAGAAGTCGCTAATACGATTGTGTTAAATCAAGAAGAAGATTTAAAAATAGGCGATGCCTCCGAATACGTTCAATCAGCTAGTTTAATGTTACAAGCATTGGGTTATCAAGAGGAAAAAACAGCTTATTTTAATCCTGAAATGGAAGAAGCTGTAAGGAACTTTCAAAAGGACTTTAAGCTAGAAGTAAACGGTGTTATTGACTCAGCAACCAGTGACAAATTGGTTGAAGAAACGCGAGCTTATTTAGAAGCAGAAGACCCACAATATCAAGCAGCTATCGAGGCCTTATTAGGAGAATAAGATGGGGAAATTTTTTAAAACAATTCTAATAGAGTTCGTAAATATCATTTTTGTGATTCTTGCTGCTTTGTTTCTCTTTTTAGCTGTACGTAACTATCTTGCACAGCCCTTTCAAGTTGAAGGTAAATCAATGAATCCCACTCTTTATCAAGCAGACCATTTGATAATGTGGAAACAATTTGATTTAGACCGTTTTGACATTATTGTCTTTCCTGATCCTATGGGTTCTGGCAGAACCTATGTGAAGCGTTTAATTGGCCTTCCAGGAGATTCGATTGTAGTAAGAGAAGATCAGTTATTCATCAATGATCAGTTGATTGAAGAACCTTATTTGGAGCCGGCCAAATCTAATATGGAGACAAATTATACTGAAGACTTCACTCTGTGGGAAATAACAGGTGATCCGCTTATTCCAGAAGGTAAAGTTTTTGTGATGGGTGATAACCGACCTGGTTCAGGAGACAGTCGCCAATTTGGTTATGTCGATATTGATGAAATTGAAGGAGAAGCTAACTTTATTTATTATCCTCTTGATCGAATAGGAAAAGTAGGTAAACTGCAAGCTATAGAATAAAGAGTCTATTAAAAAGGAGGGATAAATTGAATCAGATTCAGTGGTTTCCAGGCCATATGGCAAAGGCTAAAAGGGAAGCAAAGGAAAAACTTAATTTAGTGGATTTAGTAATTGAATTGGCAGATGCTCGCATACCTGAATCCAGCCGTAATCCTGTGATTACAGAAATTATTAATCAGAAACCTTCAATTCTGGCTTTAAATAAAGCAGATTTAGCTGACCCCAATTTAACTAAACATTGGATTCAACACTATCAAGAACAAGGTCAAATTGCTTTAGCAATTGATGCTCAGCATCAATTGGGTTTGAATGAACTTAAGAAGGCCTGCAAAGACTTAATGGTAGATTTTTTTGCCAAACAAAAAGCTAAAGGGGTAAAACCTAGAGCGATTCGTCTGATGATTTTAGGCATCCCCAATGTCGGCAAGTCAACGCTCATTAACCGCTTTGTCGGAAAAAATCAAGCACAAACTGGCAATAAACCAGGGGTTACTAAAGCGCAGCGGTGGCTAAAAATTGGGAAAGAGTTTGAATTACTAGATACGCCTGGTATCTTATGGCCTAAGTTTGAAGATCCCTTGACGGGTTATCACTTAGCCTTAACCGGAGCCATTAAAGACCAATTAGTCGAAATGCAGGAGCTATCTTTAGTGTTGATCGGTCATTTAGAACAATTTTACCCTGGTTTATTAAAAGAATTTTATCATTTAGAAGACTATCATCAAGAGATGGCTGCGGCTGAAATTTTAACTAGTTTGACACAGACATTAAAACTGGATCAAGACTATACCCAAGCAGCTGAGCGATTAATATTTGATTTTCGTCAACATAAACTGGGTTCGATTACACTCGATCGTCCGATTGAGAGGGTTAACATTGAAACAAACCATTAAAGAAATCAAAGCGCAGCTAAAAACAATTGAAGACCTTGAAGATGTTTACCTCAATCAATTAAAAGAAGATCCTAGAAAAGGAGTTCAAGAGCTAGTAAGACGTCATAAACGAGTGTTAATTGCTTATAACCAACGTTATCAAGCTTATCAAAAACGCCTAGACTTTGATCGCCAATTATTGGATGCTAACCAGTCTTTTGTGCTTGCAGGAGTTGATGAAGTGGGGAGAGGTCCGATAGCTGGTCCAGTAGTAGCAGCGGCAGTTATTTTACCTCAAGATACCAGTGATTGGGTGGACGTCAATGATTCGAAAACCTTAACGCATCAAAAGCGTTCAGACTTAGCTGAAATGATAAAACAACAAGCTAAAGCTTATGCCATCACAAGCATATCTCCTCAAGCGATTGATCGCATTAATATTTATGAGGCCAGTCGTATGGCCATGAAAGAAGCTGTTCTAAAGCTCAACAAAGCAGTGGATTTTGTTGTCGTAGACGCCATGAAATTAGATTTACAGATTCAACAAAAAGCAGTGGTGAAAGGTGATCAACGCTCACTTTCCATAGCTGCTGCTTCTATTATTGCCAAGGTCCATCGTGACCAGCTGATGGTGGATTATGCAAGATGGTATCCAGAATATGGTTTTGACCAGCACATGGGCTATCCAACTAAGAAACATCTGGTTGCGTTAGAACAATACGGCTACACGGCTATTCATAGACAATCCTTTAGTCCTGTTCAAAAAATTAATAAATTCTATGGTTCGTAAGTTGGCCAAAATTTTAAAGAGCAAGTATTGAAAAATATTTGCTCTTTTGTATGTCTTAAAGCTTTTAATGAGGATCGCAGAGCACTTATGGCCTAATTACTTTGTATCTTAAGGGTAAAAGCTTAAGGAGTGTAGGCCATGATAAAAAGAGAGTTAATCTATTTACAGATGAAAGGCGTTAAATACCGTCATTTGTGGCATTATTTTAAAGTTAGACAAAATCTCTCTCGTCAAGCAAGTGTTCATTATTTACTTATTAATAACATGTGGTCATTTAAGGAAGAGGCACTCTTCAAGGATTGGGAAAGTTGTCAAGAGATTCTAACTAATTTAGAAAAGCAAGCGATTCTCTTTGGTGAAAAATCATATCCCTATCGCTGGCTTCAGCTTCCCCAACCACCTATTTTGTTTTTTTATAGAGGAGATCTTAACCTTTTAAATCGACCTTTAGTTGCGATTGTTGGATCTAGAAAATTATCGGCTTATGGAAAAAAAAGCGCACAAAAAATTAGCAAGGCACTAACTAAAGCGAGCTTTGTGATTGTTTCAGGTTTGGCTAAAGGAGCGGATTTTATTTCGCATAAGGCTTGTATGAGTGAAAAAGAAGGGAGAACCATCGCTATTGTTGCCAATGGCTTTGAGCATTATTATCCCAAAGAACATCATCAGCTCCAAGAACAAATAGCAAGCAGTCATTTGTTATTAAGTGAGTACCTACCCCATCAAGCTATTCGAAAGTATCAATTTATTGCAAGAAATCGTTTGGTGGCTGGGCTATGCCCCGTAGTGATTGTCATTCAAGCAGCCAAGAAATCGGGCTCATTAATTACTGCTAATTATGCCTTGGAATATAATAATCAAATTTATGCTTTACCTGGACCCATCGATGACCCGCAATCTTATGGATGCAATCACTTAATACAAGCAGGGGCAAGACCGATTGTCGATTTGGACCAATTAATAGAAGAGATAGCTCTAGATTATCAACGGCAAAAGATAAAATAAAGAGTATTCATTGACATAATTGAAAGTTTAGCATAAGATTGTTACGATTTTGCATATGAGCAAAGGAATAAGAAAGGGAGTGATTGTTACTTGGCCTATAAATATCTCGTCATAGTCGAATCACCAACCAAAGCCAAAACTATTGATAAATATTTAGGCAAAAATTATAAAGTCGTTGCTTCAAAAGGTCATCTCAGAGATCTACCGAAATCACGAATGGGCATTGACTTAGAAAATAATTTTGAACCGCATTATATTTCAATTAGGGGCAGAGGCGATACCATTAAGGAGCTTAGAAAATTAGCCAATAAGGCTGAAAAAGTCTATTTAGCAAGTGACCCGGACCGTGAAGGAGAAGCAATTGCTTGGCATCTTTCCTATCTATTAAAATTAGATCCGCAAGCGGCTAACCGTGTAGTATTTAATGAGATTACTAAAGAATCGGTTAAAGAAGCATTTAAGCAACCACGACAAATCGATCAAGACTTAGTGGATTCTCAACAAGCAAGAAGAATTTTAGACCGAATAGTGGGTTATTCTATCTCACCTTTATTATGGAAGAAGATTAAAGGTGGTTTATCAGCAGGGCGTGTTCAATCGACCACTTTAAAACTAATTATTGACCGTGAAAAGAAAATCCGCCAATTTAAACCAGAAGAATATTGGAAAATTCCAGCGAACTTTAAAAAAGGACGGTCGAAATTTGAAGCAGAATTCTATGGACTAGACGGTAAAAAAACTGAGCTCAAGAATAAAGAGCAAGTTGATCAAGTTATGAAACGTCTTGACCTTAAAGGTGAATTTAATATTCAATCAATTACTGAAAAAGAACGTTTTCGTAAGCCCAATGCACCGTTTACTACCTCTACCTTGCAGCAAGATGCTGCCAATCGTTTGAATTTCCGTACCGGCAAAACCATGATGATTGCTCAGCAGCTTTATGAAGGCATATCTATTCGTCGTAACACCATCGGCTTGATTACTTATATGCGTACCGATTCGACTCGAATTTCACCAACAGCCAAAAAGATGGCAGGAGATTTTATTAAAGATACCTATGGTGAGCAGTATTTGGGAGCAGGACATAAGGTGAATAATAAAGCAGGGGCTCAGGATGCTCATGAAGCTATACGTCCCTCAAATGTCAGTTTAACACCCGAATCGATTAAAGATTCATTAACTAAGGACCAATTCCGTCTCTATGCTTTAATATGGGCACGCTTTGTGGCTTCACAAATGTCAAATGCCGTCTATGATACAATTAAAGCGGATATCATTCAAAATGATGTTCTCTTTCGTGCGAATGGTTCACGCATTAAATTTGAAGGCTTCTTGAAAGTTTATCCAAGTAAATCAGATAAAGATAACTATCTGCCAGCTTTGAAAGAAGGAGATGCAGTTACAGCTGAAAAGATTGATCCAAGTCAGCATTTTACTCAACCACCAGCACGCTATAATGAAGCCAGCCTAGTTAAAATGCTTGAAGAGTTGGGGATTGGGCGACCTTCCACTTACGCACCAACCTTAGAAACCTTGCGTAAACGCTACTATGTTAAAATGGAAGCTAAACGTTTTACGCCGACAGAACTAGGAGAAATTGTCAATGACATGATGGAAATTTACTTTCCAGATATTGTTGATTCTGAATTTACAGCTGGGATGGAAAATAAACTTGACCAAATCGAGGAAAATAAAGTAGAATGGCAGAAAGTTCTGAATGATTTTTATCAGATTTTCGCTAAAGATTTAGACAAGGCAGAAGAAGAGATGGAAAAAATTGAGATAAAAAATGAACCAGCTGGTTTTGACTGCCCAGAGTGTGGCAATCCAATGGTCATCAAAATTGGTCGCTATGGTAAGTTTTATGCCTGCTCCAATTTTCCAGAATGCCGTCATACTGAAGCCATCGTCAAAGAAATTGGTGTAAAATGTCCTACATGCAAAGAGGGCGAAATTATCGAAAGAAAATCGAAGAAGAACCGAATATTTTATGGGTGTTCAAGATATCCAGAATGTGAATTCGTTTCTTGGGACAAACCAATCGGTCGTAATTGTCCAAAATGTAATGAGTATCTTATCGAAAAGAAATCTCGTAAAGGCAAGCAAGTTCAATGTTCTTCTTGTGATTATACTGAAGCCATAGAAAGCTAAGCGAATTTTAAAAAAACTTCTTTAATTCAATCAATTTAGCTAAAACCGAATGCTTCACAGTTTTGTGAGTGTTCGGTTTTTTATCTATTTAGAAATATTAACTGAACTATAAAATTTACTTTTAGCCTGCATTTTGAATATGGCGCTTAATTGGCTATGAATTCAAAGAAAAGGTATAATAAAAAAAGAGGAAATTGAGGTGATAAATGATGCAGGAGAAGATTATTAATTTTTTGAATTATTTATTGAACGAACGTCGTTATTCTCAACATACAGTCATCGCCTACCAAAGAGATCTGAACCAATTCTGGCTTTTTATTAAAAGTTCAGGAGAAGTTAGCTTAGAGCAAATTTCCTATCAAGATTTAAGGCTTTATTTAGCCTATCTAAACGAACGCTCGCTTAATCCCAAAACGATTGCCAGAAAATTATCCTCTTTACGTTCTTTTTTTAATTATTGTTTGCGTCGGCATTGGATTGACCAAGATCCAATGGAGTTAATTACTTATAAAGCAAAAGAGACTCATTTGCCCTCTTTTTTCTATGAAAATGAAATTGAAAGTCTCATTAAAGTAGCTAAAACTAGTCTTTTAGATTATCCCAAGCGAAACCTCGCCATCCTTGAATTGATGTATGCAACGGGTATCCGCGTTTCAGAATGCTGTCAGATAAGACTAGACCAACTTGATTTTTCCTTGCAAATTGTACGTGTGTTCGGCAAGGGGAATAAGGAACGAATTGTCCCTTTTGGAGATCCAGCTATGCGAGCTTTAAAAGATTATATTGAAACGGAGCGTAAAGAGTTATTAAGTAAATGGTCCATGCAGAATCAAAGAAATAATGATATATTATTCTTATCGGAAAAAGGGAAAGCAATTAACCCTGATCAAGTGCGCCATATTTTGCAAAAAATAGTAGAAGAAAGTCAGCTTAATTTAAAGATTAATCCCCATAAATTGAGACATTCTTATGCGACCCATCTATTAAATCGTGGGGCAGATTTACGTTCCGTCCAAGAACTCCTAGGCCATGAGAATTTATCTTCTACACAAATATATACCCATATAACCGGCGATAAAATGCGATCAGAATACTTAAAAGCTCATCCGAGAGCTCGTAGAAAGAAGCAGGAGGAAGAATAAATGACAACAATATGTGCAGTTAAAAAAGATAATAAATTAGCAATGGCGGGAGATGGTCAAGTCACAATGGGAGAAACGGTCATTATGAAAGGTGGTGCCCGCAAGCTTCGTAGAATTTTTAACGATCAAGTGGTTATTGGATTTGCCGGAGGAGTTGCTGATGCTATTACCTTGTCAGAAATGTTTGAAACGAAGTTACAAGCCCATCAAGGCCAATTAACTCGAGCAGCTGTAGAAGTAGCCAAACAATGGCGGACAGATCGCTCTTTACAAAAGTTAGAAGCCCTTTTAATCGTTATGAATAAAGAAAGTCTCTTATTAGTATCCGGCACGGGAGAAGTTATCGAACCGGATGACGGTATTTTAACCATCGGTTCGGGGGGCAATTATGCCTTGGCAGCAGCTAGAGCCATGCTTAGAACAAGTGAGCAATTAAGTGCAAAAGAGATCGTTTCTCAAGCCCTAGAAATTGCTGCTGAAATTGATGTTTATACTAATAAACAAATCATGGTCGAAAGTTTTGAATCCTAGATTTAAAGGAGAATGTAAGAATGGAATTAAGTCCCAGACAATTAGTTGCAGAATTAGATAAATATATCATTGGTCAAGCAGAAGCCAAACGTTCAATAGCCGTTGCTATTCGAAATAGACAAAGACGGTTACGCCTTGAAGCTGAAATGCAAGATGAAGTAAAACCTAAAAATTTATTAATGATTGGTCCAACCGGAGTTGGAAAAACAGAAATTGCTAGACGTCTAGCCAAGATTATTAAGGCCCCTTTTTTAAAGGTGGAGGCCACTAAGTATACCGAAGTTGGTTATGTTGGTCGTGATGTAGAATCAATGGTCAGAGACTTGGTAGAGCAAGCAATTCGTATCGTTCGTGATGAAATGCGCCAAGAGGTTGAAGATGAAGCACGTGAAAAAGCAATTGATCGAATTGCTAAAGCACTAGTCCCTGGTAAGAAGAAAAAGAAGGAAGTAAAAAAAGATCCTAACAATGCCGGTGGCTTCGTCTTGCCAGATATGGAAGCTTTTATGCGCCAAATGCGTGGTGAAGTAGACGCAGAAAAAGAAGAAGTGACGGAAGAAGTGGCTTCCAACCGTCGTCATATTCGCCAGCAAATTCGTGAGGGTGTGTTGGATAAACAAGAAGTGACTATTGAAATGGAAGAAAAGAAACTACAGTTAAACTCACTTAATCCTGCTATGGAGCAAATGATGGATATGCAAGAATCCCTCAACGCTTTAAGACCTAAGAAAATGATTCAGCGTACAGTGACTGTCAAAGAAGCGCTTAAGTTATTAACAGTAGACGAAGCAGACAAATTGGTAAACGAAGAGGATATTCATCAAAAAGGCTTAAAACTAGCTGAGAAAAACGGTATTATTTTTATTGATGAGTTAGATAAAATTGCCTCTTCAAGTAATCAATCGGGAGAAGTTTCAAGACAGGGTGTTCAGCGTGATATTTTACCAATCGTTGAAGGTAGTCAAATTCAAACCAAATACGGTATTATAAAGTCTGATCATATTCTCTTTGTGGGATCAGGTGCTTTCCATGTTGCTAAACCTTCTGATTTAATTCCAGAGTTACAAGGACGCTTTCCCATTCGAGTCAATCTTCAGGACTTAACCGCTGACGATTTTGTTAAAATTCTAACCGAACCTAAAAATGCCTTACTTATCCAATATCAGGCCCTTTTAGCTACTGAAGAGGTGACTGTTAACTTTAGCGATGAAGCAGTTCAGAAAATGGCCTACTATGCGGAAACCTTAAACCGCAATACAGATAATATTGGAGCAAGACGCCTACATACGATTATTGAGACAGTTTTAGAAGAATTATTATTTGAAGCAGCAGACACACCAATGGTAATTGAAATTACTGAAAAATACGTCGATGATAAATTAGCAGATAAGGTTGAGAATCAAGATCTTAGCCACTATATCTTATAAAGAAATGGGTGAAGCCTATGGTAACCATTCAAAATAGTTTTTTAAAAGTGGAGATAACTGAGAATGGGGCAGAAGTCCAGTCAATTACTGATCTAAAGACAGACTATGAATTTCTCTGGCAAGCAGACCCTTTCTATTGGTCTCGCAGTGCCCCCATCCTTTTTCCCATCGTTGGGCGCCTACAGGATGATCAGTATCTTTATGGTGGAAAATTCTACCAAATGAGTCGCCATGGGTTTGCTAGAGATTATACCTTTACTGTTCAAAGTCAAACCGAATCTTCTGCAAGTTTTTACTTAAAAAACAATAAAAACACGCTAGAATCCTATCCCTTTGAATTTTCGCTTCAGGTTAATTATGTTTTATATGATCATAAGTTAACAATTACTTTTGAAGTTTATAATCCTTCACTTGAAAAACCTTTATATTATTCAGTGGGTTATCATCCGGCCTTTAATCTCCCACATACAGTAGGAAGAAATTATCCGGAATTCAATCAAGTAAGTTACCAATTAAATCCAGAAGGGTATTATTATCTCTTACAAACTAATAATGATGGCCTAGTCAACTTAGAAAGAGCTAAGTATACAGAAGTGATTAATCAAAAGCTGCGTCACAAACAATTTAGAAATGATGCCTTAATCTATCAAGTGAGTGAAAAAGCTGAACTTATCTTAATGGATGCTATCAATGATGTTGAAATTAAATTTCGTTCTATTGGCTTTGACTATGTTGCTTTATGGTCTCCTTATCCTAAGCGAGCTCCTTTCTTAGCCGTAGAAGCATGGTCTGGCTTACCGGATATTGCCAATGAGCCTGAGCTATTTAAGCATAAACGGGGAATTCATAGTTTAGCCCCCCAATCCATCAGTACTCATGATTTGACGATGGAATTTTTCAAGGGTGAATAAAATTAAAAAGATAAAAATAGCTAAGGAAAATGCCTTAGCTATTTTAATTTATTTTTTTCTAGGATTTAAACCGAAGGTCACTCGACTTTCTTCTCCTTTAAGCAGTCTTTGAATATTCTCTCGATGACGATAGACCATCAAAACAGCCATAAAGGCAAAGCCCCAAGAATATACTAAAGGTTCTCGTAGAATAATCCAAATAGCGACCAGCAAAAAAGAGGTCATGGCAGCAATACTCACAATTGATGTCAATAAGAGAATGGTTATAAAGAGAGCGACCATGGCTAAAGCAATATAAAAGTTAAATGCCAATAGTACACCTACCGATGTCGCAACGATTTTTCCACCACGGAATTGACTGAAAATTGGATAGGCATGTCCCAGAACAGCAGCAATAGCCGTTAGCATAATAGCTAAATCACTATCCGAGCCTAAGAGCTGTTGGGCCATTAAAACTGGAAGATAGCCCTTTAAAATATCCACAATAATAACTACAATGGCTGCAATCGGTCCAAAATTTCTGCCGATATTCGTACCACCAGAATTGCCTGAACCGAGGGTCCGAACATCGATATTGTGGATATATTTTGAATACCAGACACCTGAGGGAATCGATCCCGCCAAGTATCCGACAATAATCATTAAGATAGCTAACATTTATTAACCTCCTAGTTTACTATCTTCATTCTAACATGATTGAATAATTTTCACCAAGCGAATTTCTTAATTATAAAAATGCAATATTTTTGACTTTTAGGCATCAAAACAACTTTAAGTAAATCAAAAGTGTCAAAGCGGGATTTATTCTGCTATGATAATAGAGTTGGGAAATAGAGCCTTTATACTGAATAGATACTATCGTTAAAAGATTATTCAAAAAACGCATGACTATTTCTTATTAAATAACATTAAAAGGGTGAGAAAATGGCAAACAAAAATTCTAAAGTGAATTTAAGCAATTATAATGATGATGCCATTCAGATATTAGAAGGTCTAGAAGCCGTAAGAAAAAGACCGGGTATGTATATCGGATCGACTGATCAAAAGGGCCTTCACCATCTTATTTATGAAATTGTTGATAATTCTGTAGATGAAGCTCTATCAGGTTTTGCAAATCGAATTGTTGTGTCTTTAGAAGCAGATGGCTCGATTCGCATTACTGATAATGGCCGGGGCATGCCGATTGGTAGGCATGCTTCAGGGGTTCCTACGGTTCAAGTTATTTTCACTGTATTACATGCTGGTGGTAAGTTTGGCCAAGGTGGATATAAATCCGCTGGAGGGCTTCATGGAGTAGGAGCCTCGGTCGTAAATGCTTTATCTTCATGGTTGGAAGTGACGGTTATTCGAGAGGGATACCAATACCATATGCGGTTTGAAGAGGGCGGACGTCCTGCCAGCTCTTTAAAAAAGACTAAGCACAATAATCAATCAGACACTGGTACAAGTGTTCATTTTATGCCGGATGAAAAAATATTTGGATCTTCTGCCATTAACTATGAAACCATTTCCGAAAGGCTGAGAGAGTCAGCCTTCCTTTTAAAAGGAATTACCATTGAAATTCATGATCAAAGAAAAGACATTTCAGAGACTTTTCATTATGAAGATGGTTTACAAGATTTTATTCAATATCTTAATGAAGATAAAGAAGTCATGGGAAATGTGGTGGCTTTTTCAAGCCAATCAGAAGATTTTGAGATTGATTTTGCCATGCAGTATAATGATGGTTATTCAGAAACCATTCTTTCTTTTGCTAATAATGTTCGTACCAATGGTGGAGGCACGCATGAAACGGCCATGAAGACAGCTATTACCAAGGTATTTAATGACTACGGTCGTAAAATGAGTTTGATTAAAGAAAAGGATAAAAATTTAGAAGGGTCCGATATCCGGGAAGGACTGGCAGCCATTGTATCGGTTCGTATTCCTGAGCAATATCTACAATTTGAAGGACAGACGAAGGACAAATTAGGAAGTCCAAAGGCACGTACCATTGTTGAATCTTTTGTAACAGAGCACTTAGGTTATTATTTAGCAGAAAACGGTAATTGGGCGCAAACTATTTTAAGAAAAGCTTTAAAGGCTAGACAAACACGAGAAGCTGCTCGCAAAGCGCGTGAGGCTTCACGTTCTTCTAACTCTAATAAACAACAAGAACGCTTAATTTCAGGTAAGCTTACTAAGGCCCAGTCAAAAGATGCTTCAAAGAATGAACTTTATATCGTGGAGGGAGATTCGGCCGGTGGCTCAGCTAAATTAGGGCGTGATCGTAAATTTCAAGCCATATTGCCTTTAAGAGGTAAGGTCATCAACACTGAAAAAGCATCTTTAAGCGATATTATGAAAAATGAAGAAATTAATACCCTCATCTACACAATTGGTGCAGGGGTAGGGGCTGATTTTGATATTAAAGCTGCTAACTATGATAAAGTGGTCATTATGACGGATGCGGATACGGATGGTGCTCACATTCAAGTACTGCTTTTAACTTTCTTCTACCGCTATATGAAGCCATTGATTGAAGCAGGCAAGGTCTATTTGGCCATGCCGCCTCTATATAAGGTATCAAAGGGAAAAGGTAAGAATGAAAGAATCGAATACGCTTGGACAGATGAAGAACTACAAGCAAAAATTAAAGCAGTGGGACCAGGCTACATCTTACAACGTTATAAGGGGCTCGGAGAGATGAATGCGGATCAATTATGGCATACGACTATGAATCCTTCCTCACGCTTATTGATAAGAGTAACTCTTGACGATGATTCGTTATCCGAAAAGCGTTTATCGACTTTAATGGGTAGTAAAGTAGATCCTCGCCGTAAATGGATTGAAAAAAATGTTCAATTTACCATGGATGAAGAAGATTCTCTATTAAAAGAAAACACCCAAACCAACCACTCTCTAGCACAAGAAGACAAGGAAGCCTTGTTAGTGGCTAAAAACCCAGCTTCAAAAGCATCTGCGAAAACAAAAAATAAGCTATCAAAAAAAGAGCCGTCTACTGACCTTAATGAAAATCCAAGTAAGGATTTAGTGGATGAAAATGGACAAATTGATTTATTTGGAGGTGATTTATAATGACTGAACTAGAAAATAAAGGAGTCCAAGAATTAAATTTTTCATCGGTTATCGGTGATCGATTTGGTCGCTATTCCAAGTATATTATTCAAGATAGAGCGTTACCCGATATTCGCGATGGTTTAAAACCCGTTCAAAGACGTATTTTATATGCTATGTTTGCCGAAGGAAATACTGCTGAAAAAGCTTATCGCAAATCAGCCAAAACAGTGGGGAATGTGATCGGTAATTATCATCCACATGGAGATTCATCGGTTTATGAGGCCATGGTTCGTATGTCTCAAAGTTGGAAAAACCGCCAACCTTTGATCGACATGCACGGTAATAATGGTTCCATGGATGGCGACCCAGCTGCAGCAATGCGTTATACAGAAGCTAGGCTTTCAAGTATCGCCATGGAACTCTTAAGAGATATCCATTCTCAAACAGTCGATTGGATTCTGAACTTTGATGATACCATTGAAGAACCTCGTGTTTTACCCGCTCGCTTTCCTAATCTACTAGTGAATGGCGCAACCGGTATTTCAGCAGGTTATGCAACCGATATTCCTCCACACAACTTAGGGGAAGTCATTGACGCTTTAATTTATATGATTAAGCATCCCGATAAAATCAGTGTCGACCAGTTAATGAAGTATTTACCAGGACCAGATTTTCCAACGGGTGGTATTATCCAAGGTAAAGCGGGCATTAAAGAAGCCTATCAAACGGGTCAAGGTAAAGTTGTTATTCGATCTAAATTAGAAGTTGAAAAATTAAAGGGTGGTAAGTCTCAAATTGTTGTGAGTGAAGTACCCTATGACGTTAATAAAGGCAAACTTATTCAAAAATTAGATGAAATACGTCTTTCTAAAAAGCTAGAAGGGATTGCTGATGTTCGCGATGATTCAGATATTAATGGTGTTTCATTAGTCATTGAACTAAAAAGAGATGTAGAGGTCGAACCAATTCTTGCTTACCTCTATAAAAACACCGATTTACAAGTAAATTATCACTTCAATATGATAGCCATTCACGATCGTCGACCAGTCCTTTGTTCCTTAGAAAAAATGTTACAAGCTTACCTTGACCATCAAAAAGACATTATTCGTCGAAGAACTCAATTTCTTCTTAAGAAAGATCAAGACCGTCTTCATATTGTTGATGGCTTAATCCGAGTTATTTCTATTTTAGATGAAGTAATTACCACTATTCGCCAATCTGAAAACAAGGCCAATGCTAAAGATAATTTACACCAACAATATAATTTTTCAATGGCACAGGCTGAAGCAATTGTTTCCTTACAGTTATACCGTTTAACTAATACGGATATTGTTGGCCTACAACAAGAAAAATTTGAACTTAACGAAAGAATCCATATGTACGAGAATATCCTTTCTAATGCCAGTACTTTAGACAAGGTTTTGGTTAAGGAATTAAAGGAAATTAAGAAAAAGTTTAATAGTTTGAGAATGAGTCAATTAGAAGAGGAAGTGGAAGAAATTACCTTGGAAAAGACTCTTTTAATCCCACAAGAGCAAGTCTATGTGTCTGTGACTAAGGAAGGATACTTGAAACGTACTTCGGTTAGGTCATTTACGGCTTCCGATTCCACTGATTTAGGATCTAGAGATTTAGACTATCCATTATTTGTTCAAGAACTCTCGACTCATGATGCGATTGTGATTATCACATCTAAAGGTAATTATATTCATTTACCTGTTCACGAATTACCAGACATTCGTTGGAAAGATCTGGGTTTACATTGGTCTCAGCAATATCAATTAGATAAAGAGGAGTCCATCATTGCGGTGTTTGCGCAAAAAGCTTCGGATAATCCGAGTGAAGACCGAATTGTCATGATGACACAAGCAGGTCGCATTAAACAAACCCTCTTATCAGAATTCTCAACTTATCGATCCTATAAAACTCGGACAATGACTGCAATTAAATTGCAAGATGACCACGATCAATTAGTAGCAGCTCGATTAGCTAAAGCAGACAAGAACTATCAAATCGCCAGTATGACCCACCGCTCCTACGGTTTACGGTTTGATTTAGAACAAGTTTCAATTCAAGGACTAAAAGCACAAGGGGTCGTAGGTATGAAACTGAAAAAGGATGATTATCTTGTATCGATGCTCTTAATCGATCAAGCAGCTTCAAGACCACAAGTCTTCTTATTAACCAATCGAGGAAATCTTAAACGAATGGATAGTGAAGAACTGGCTAGTGCTAATCGCGCCAGTGTTGGAACGCTCATTCTAAAAGAAATAAAATCAAACCCCCATCGGATTTTAAAAGCTTTAGCCTTACAAAAAGGGAATATACCGATTATTATTCAAGGGGATACCGGTAAATCATTAGAGATGATGGCTTTTGATATCAATATTAGTAAACGCCAGAATAATGGCAGTCAGATTGTTGAGCTTGATCAACTAGGTAAGGTGATAGACATCCATCCTGCACGCTTGAAAATGTTAGATGAAGAATAAGATAAAAAACAAGTATCTGAACCAGATGCTTGTTTTTTATTTGCAAAATCAACAACTAAAACTCTGTGTACTAAAACAAAAAACAGAAAGCAAACAACTGTTATAATCTTATTGCTACAATGAGCACAGAATACACTCTATTATTTTGTTTTTTCTAACAAAACACTGATATGTAAAGCTTAACACTAATTATATAATTCACAATAACTGTTTACATTGAACTTTTCTTGTGTTATATTATGGGTGTAGAAATTGTCGGATCATTTTAAAAAAGGAGAATTAAAATGGAAATTGCAAATAAAACCGAATTAAATAAAGCATGGGATGGCTTTCAAGGAAGCAAATGGCAAAAAGAAATCGATGTTCGTGATTTTATTCAAGAAAACTATGCCTTATATGAAGGGGATGAAAGTTTCCTAGCAGATGCTACACAAAATACAAAAGATCTTTGGGACCAAGTGATGGATCTTAATAAAAAAGAACGGGAAGCAGGTGGCGTTCTTGATATGGATACTAAAGTAGTTTCTTCTATCACTTCTCATCAAGCAGGTTATTTAGATAAAGACAAAGAAGTAGTCGTTGGTTTCCAAACAGATGCTCCTTTTAAACGTAGCTTACAACCTTACGGTGGAATTCGTATGTCTAAGAATTCCTTAGAAGCTTATGGCTATGAGTTAGATCCAGAAACAGAACATATCTTTACACAATACCGTAAAACTCATAACCAAGGTGTTTTTGATGTCTATACCCCAGAAATGCGCGCTGCTCGCCGCTCTGGTGTTATTACCGGTCTTCCTGATGCATATGGCCGTGGTCGTATTATTGGTGACTACCGTCGTGTAGCCTTATACGGGGTAGAGCGTTTGATGGAAGAAAAGCAAAAAGATTTTGCTAACATCGGAAATGGTACAATGGATAACGATGTGATTCAATTACGTGAAGAAGTTACTGAACAATACCGTGCTTTACAAGAATTAAAAGAATTAGGCGAAATTTATGGCTTTGATATTTCACGTCCAGCTGAGAATGCAAAAGAAGCTTTCCAATGGTTATACTTAGGCTATTTAGCTGCCGTTAAGCAACAAAATGGAGCGGCTATGTCATTAGGACGTACTTCTACTTTCTTAGATATTTATATCGAACGTGACCTAGCTAAGGGCACATTGACTGAAGTCGAAGCACAAGAGTTAGTTGATCATTTCGTGATGAAATTACGTTTGGTTAAATTTGCACGTACACCAGAATACAATGAATTATTCTCTGGTGACCCAACTTGGGTAACAGAATCAATCGCTGGTATAGGTTTAGATGGACGCCCACTTGTTACTAAGAACTCTTTCCGTTTCTTACATACCTTAACAAACTTAGGTCCGGCTCCGGAACCAAACCTAACAATTCTTTGGTCACCATCATTACCTCAAGCCTTTAAAGAATATGCAGCTAAAATGTCGATTATATCTTCTGCTATTCAGTATGAAAACGATGAGATCATGCGTCCAGAATATGGTGATGATTATGCGATCGCGTGTTGTGTGTCTGCTATGCGTGTAGGTAAACAAATGCAATTCTTTGGAGCGCGTGCTAACCTTGCTAAGACATTACTTTATGCCATTAATGGTGGGGTAGATGAAAAATCTAAAGCGCAAGTTGGCCCTCAATATGCGCCAATTACATCTGAATATTTAGATTACGATGAAGTTTTGGCTAAATATGATGATATGATGGAATGGATTGTTGAGTTATATGTAAATACTTTAAATATCATCCACTATATGCATGATAAGTATTCTTACGAATCATTAGAAATGGCTTTACACGATACAAAAGTTCTTCGTACAATGGCAACTGGTATTGCAGGCTTCTCAGTTGCAGTAGATTCTCTATCTGCAATTAAGTATGCTAAAGTTAAAACAATTCGTGATGAAAATGGTTTAGTGATTGACTACGAAATTGATGGAGATTTTCCTAAATATGGAAATAATGATGATCGTGCGGATCAAATTGCTGTAGAATTATTGAAGAACTTTATGACAAAAGTTCGTAAACATAAAACTTACCGTGATTCATTACAAACAACTTCAATTTTAACTATTACTTCAAACGTTGTTTATGGAAAGAAAACTGGTAATACACCGGACGGACGTCGTGCAGGAGAACCATTTGCACCAGGGGCTAACCCAATGCATGGTCGCGATACCCATGGTGCTTTAGCTTCTTTACTTTCTGTGGCTAAAGTACCTTATGAGTACGCTTTAGATGGTATTTCCAATACCTTCTCAATTATTCCTAAAGCGCTTGGTAAAGAAGAAGCCACTCAAAAAGCTAACCTAGCTAATATGTTAGATGGTTACTCGACAAGTGGTGGACATCACTTAAATGTCAACGTCTTTAACCGTGACACCTTATTAGATGCGATGGAACATCCTGAAGAGTATCCACAATTAACAATCCGTGTATCAGGTTATGCTGTAAACTTTATCAAGCTAACACGCGAACAACAATTAGACGTTATTAACCGTACAATGCACGCTTCAATGTAAACTTTAAACAATTAATTAAAAACTTCAGAAAAAGGGACTGAATTTTATTTCAGTTCCTTTTTCTAAAAGTTAGATGGAGGAATTGAAATGTCAGAAGTAGCACAAGTAATTAAAGGCTATGTTCACTCCACAGAAAGTTTTGGTTCAGTTGATGGACCGGGTATTCGCTTTATATCTTTTATGCAAGGTTGTCGAATGCGATGTGAATTTTGCCATAACCCAGATACTTGGAAGATGACGGGTGGCAAGGAATACAGCCCACAAGACTTATTTAATGAAGCCATTCAGTATCGTGCTTTCTGGGGAAATGAAGGGGGAGTCACTGTATCAGGTGGGGAACCCTTATTACAGATGGATTTTTTAATCGAATATTTCAAAATATGTAAGGCCAATGGAGTACATACAACCATAGATACTTGTGGCCAGCCTTTCACTTATGAAGAGCCTTTTTTTAGTAAATTTCAAGAACTGATGATGTATACGGATCTGCTTTTGTTTGATATAAAACATATCGATCGTCAAGGCCATATTAAACTAACCGGCCATCCAAATGATAATATTCTTGAAATGTCACGCTATTTATCAGATATTAATAAAGCCGTCTGGATCCGTCATGTATTGGTTCCAACAAGAACGGATTTTGATGAATATTTATACCGTTTATCCGATTATGTAGCCAGTTTAAATAACGTCTTAAAGTTTGAAGTTTTACCTTACCATATGATGGGTGTTTATAAATACACTGCATTAGGCTATCGATACAAATTAGAAGGTGTAGAACCTCCAACTAAAGAAAGAGTCGAAAATGCCAACCGTATACTGCGCTGTGCAGAATATACCGGCTACCTAAAATCATAATAAAAAAATCTGTAACCATTCAAATTTAATGGGTGGCTACAGAATTTTTTTAGCAATTTTTTCTAATTAGTAATAAGATCAATTAACCGCCAACTAAGAATTTTGTAAAATAAGCGACAGCAATACCTACATAGTTACCTACAGCTCCTGCTAAAACTCCTAAAATTAAACCACTATCAATAAGAGACTTCCAATTAGCTGCTGTTAGAGAAGCTGTTGGACCACCGACGATACAACCAACAATTGAAAGAATCATTAGACGACAGATCAGCAAGTGTAAAGTCAAACCTCCAACTAACATTCGAAAAACTAAAATGTCATGGTTAAGGTAGAACCTACAAATTGCTGCCAGTTAACTGCAAAACTAATAGTTGAAAAAACATTAAGGATAAGAAGAGTCCTAAATCTAAATTAGCACATAGTTTATTATTGAGCTAGACCGATAAAACGGTCGTTAACAAGATTAAACGAACAGCCTTCCAAATAGCCTCCGGCATGTAAGCTTTTGAAAATGCTGTAGTCAAAATATTTATACCAAAACCAATGGTTAATAGCTAAGCAGTTTCTCTAATGGACCACTCTTTATCTGACATCAATGCTTTCGTGTCACTAGTTGAAGGTTCTTCTTCACTTAAATGATAAGGCCAAAACTTTTCCTAAGCTTTTGAAGCTTTAAGCATAGCTGGCGCGGCGAGCATAAAGTTTGTTAAAGGGGTAGCAATAACGTAATCTGACGCGTTAGCAGCCGCAATGGTTTGATGACTAGCATCTAAAACTGTTGCAAAAGTCGTTAAGTTAGGAGTACCACCAGTGTAGGTCGCAACAAACATCCCAGCGATCTTTTATCCTTCATCCATATAAGGGGAAAAATGAAGGCTAAGATAGTTGCAATCACCATAAGAGATAAAATACCTGAACTTAAAGCAATCACCGAATTTTTACTTTTTCAACTCAACTAAATCCATACTTAGCATGCAAATAATAATACTGACGGGAACTAGAAGTGAACTTATAGCATTATACACTTTATGACTGATAGGCACGACTCCTGTATTAGAAAAAATAATTCCAATTACAACAACAGTCAGGACCGGTCCTAAAGATTTAAAAACTTTGTATCTTTGCAAGAATAACGCAACTGCGATCATGGATAAAACAATGAAAATAAGACCATTAGTTCTAGTTAAAACGCATCCACACAATCATGCCTTTATTATTTCTTTTATAATTCTACCATAAGTAGAAAAACATAATATTAAATTGTATTATCAATATAGCTAATCTATATTAAAGCAAAAGCCTATAATCTAACTAAATAATCATGTAAAAATTTTTAAAAATATTTATTATTTTTATCTTTTTAAAAACTTACTTTAATTATCCTATGTCAATAAGGATTCAAAAATTTATTAAAAAGTGATAAACTTAGACTGTAATTTAATTTAGGAGGATAAATATGACAAAATACTTAGTTTTTGGGCATAAAAAGCCAGATACAGATACTATTGCTTCAGCCATCGCTTTTGCCTATTTCTTAAAGCAAGAAGGGCACCAAGCAGAAGCAGTCGCACTGGGTGAAATATCAAGTGAGCCAGCTTTTGCTTTAGAAAAATTTGGTATCCAACCACCAAGAATTATTAATACAGCTGCTAATGAAGTGAGCCAAGTTGCTCTAGTGGACCACAATGAGCCACAACAATCAATAGACGATATTGATCAAGTTCAAATTGATTATGTCATTGACCACCACCGCATTTCAGGCTTTAATACAGCTCAGCCTCTTTATTACCGTGCGGAGCCCTTAGGGTCAACCGCCAGTATTCTTTATAAGATGTTTCAAGAATATGGCTATGAAATTCCAGCAGATATTGCCGGCATGATGTTATCTGCTATTATTTCAGATACCTTGTTATTCAAATCTCCAACAACAACCGAAAAAGACAAGGAAATCGCTGAAAAATTGGCTGAAATAGCCCAAGTTGATATTCAATCATATGGTTTAGAATTTTTAAAGGCTGGAGCTGATCTTAGTAAGCAATCGGATGAGGAAATTGTTGATGGGGATGCTAAAAACTTTGTCATGAACGATCAAAATATTCGTATTGGTCAGACAAACATTATCGGCTTTGACGAGATTTTAAGTCGTAAAGAAAATCTTTTAAAAGTAATGGAAGATAAGCGAAAAGAAATGAATCTTAAACTCTATGTGCTAGTGATTACGGATGTCTTAGAATCCGATTCTATTGGTTTGGTGGTAGGGGCGGATATTAGTGTTGTAGAGGCAGCTTTCAATACTAAAGTTGAAGATCATCAATTTGATTTACCAGGAGTAGTTTCACGTAAGAAACAAGTGGTTCCTCCATTAACAGCAGCATTTAACAAATAAAATGAATTCCAGCCCTCAACTTTATATTAAAGTTGGGGGCTGGAATTCATTATTCTTTTAATGAAAGACGTTTAATAACAGATGCCTGAGGTGTCACATAAAGTGTTTTTTGGCCTTCATAAATAACGAAGCCAGGTTTAGAACCGTTAGGTTTCTTTAAATGTTTAACTTGGACGTAATCAACAGGCACATTAGCAGATTGTGAAAATTTAGAATAATAGGCCGCTAATTGAGCAGCTTCTACAAAGGTTTCTTCACTAGGTTTATCACTTTCGATAATAACGTGGGCACCAGGGATATCCTTTGCATGAAGCCACCAATGGTTTTTAGATGCTTTTTTGAGGGATAAGTCGTCATTTTGTTGATTGTTTCTACCGACATAAATCATGACACCATCACTAGATTTAAAGCGACGGGGTTTAGATTGGTTTTTTGCTCGCTTTTTACTTGAAGAAGGCTTCTGTCCCACATAGCCTTCATTAATTAATTCTTGCTTAATCGATTCAACATCTTCAAGATCAGCTTGCTTAAGTTGGACTAAAATACCTTCTAAATAATCAATCTCAGCGCGGGTTAAGCTTTCTTCACGATTAATATATTTGAGAGCATCCCGATATTTTTGATACTTTTTAAAGTAAACTTGAGCATTTTCAACGGCATTTAATCGAGGATTTAATTGGATATCCATTGGCTCGTCATTATTATAAAAATTAGCCAAGGTCACCTGGTATTCCTTATCATTAATTTGATAGGCAAAGGCATTTAAAAGTTCACCTTTAATGCGATAGTCATCAGCACTTGCTGCAACATGTCGGTCAATTGAAAGTTTTTTCAATTTTTTTTGATTTTTATCAATCACTTGCTTTAATTTATGAATAATATTACCCGATAATTGCTTGACCCTATCTAAATGAACTTTTTGGTGAGAATATGCATAAATTAATTCGGAAAGAGAATCGAAGGCCACTTCTGTTCCTGGTAAATTTGCCAATTTAAAAGCATAGAAATAAACATTTTTTTCCGTTTGATAAAGAGTAGGAGAGGGGAATTCAATGGCTGATTTTACTCTTTCTAAACTGGCCAAACTAGATAGATTCCCACCTTCATCAGACATCCAAAAAGCAATCTCTTGTGCAAGAAGTTTTCCCATTCCTTGTACGCATTGGAAGGCTCTCCCTTCTCTTAGAATCGCTTCATTCTGATGACTAAATTCAAACAATTGAGAATCATTCAATTCAAATAAGTTTACTTGTTGTCTGTTGCGGGGAGGTCGCTTGAATTCTGCTCCTGGAGTGAGTGAACGATAAGCGTTTTGACTATCTGGAACATGCTTAATACAATCAATAATGGTTTGTTTATTCTGGTCGACTAGAAGGATATTTGAGTGTCGCCCCATCAATTCAAAGGTTAGCAGGTATTCTTGGTCAACACCTATTTCATCACGACCGGTAAAATAGAAATCAATAATCCGATCGTTCTCATATTGCTTGATATCAATAATGAAGGCAGATTCCAAGTATTTTCTTAATAACATGCAAAACATAGGGGCCTGTTGTGGATTGGCTGATTTCTCTTGAGTTAAGTATAAAGAAAAATAATTCGGGTGAACCGAGGCGGCTAGGCGATGATTGGTTCGGTTAGCACGTATAACTATTTGTAATTCTTGTTCAAAGGGTTGGTAAATTTTATGTACACGTCCTGCTTTTAATTGTGATCGTAACTCTTCTACTAAAGCTCGTGTAAAAAATCCGTCAAATGTCATCGTCTCACTCCTCAAAAATGTCTGTTATTTATTATAAAACAAATAGGCCCTTTAAGCTAGTAAGGGCCTATTGAAGTGATTTCTTTACATAGAAATGAATTATTTCACTATTGATTTGGCATAGTTAGAAGGACTAATACCAAATTCTTTCGAAAAAGCTCTTGAAAAATATTGGATGGAACCATATCCTAATTCATTAGCGATTTCAGAAAGAGTCATTTTAGATTCATGAATTAATAGCTTACTTTGTTTTAAACGTAAGCTGTTAATGTATTGTTTAGGGGTTTGTCCTGTATATTTATTAAATAAGCTTTGGAGGCTGGAGCGAGAAATATTGAAGACTTCTACCAGATCATTTACTTGATGAAGCTGACCGACATTCTCTTGGAGAAAATCAATGATTGATTGGAACAAGTCATTTTCATAATTTTCTCGCATGGAGGTAGACCTTTCAGTTTCTGTTTTATTCTCACCGTTGTGAATTTGCGTAAGTATTAATTGGAGACTTGTGACCATTTCATCATAATAGAAAGGACATTTATCCTCAGAAATAGCCGCTAAATTGACCAAGCGACTTACAAGTTGAATTTGACGATGACCAAGATGAATTGGCCTTTGAGCGATCGATTCGGCTAAGCCTTGACCAGAAAATAAAATGGAAATCAGTGTAGTCATCCCTTCTTCTTTAAAGGCAATTTGATTTTTTTGTCCTGGAAAAATTAACCAGGCGGAATTTTTTGATAAAAGAATCTGCTTATTATAGCTTACTTCTATCGAAGCTTGTCCTTGATCGACGATAATTAACTCATAGTAATTTTGTGGATGGTTGAGTATCCGTTCACCGCTTGAGTAGACTTGGTAATCAAGACCGAAGACATTTTCAATTTTAAGGCGTTTTATTTCTTTTTCTACCTTTATAGCTTCTTTTAAAGTAATAATTTGTGGTTCTTCATTTTGGCTGGGTTCCAAATAAAGTTTACATTCTGCAGTTAGAGAGAGGGTATTAAAGTATACACCCGCATTAAGCTGAACCGCATTCTGTAAGATAAAAAATTGAAAGGATTCTTTTTTATCTGGAGTATCCGTCATCACTAATAGAGCTAATCCTTTATGTTCAGTTAGGATAACTGGCTTATTAAAACGTAGTAGAGCTTGTGATCGATCCCTTTTAATGGTTACTAAACGATTAAAGGGTTTAATTTGTTGGTGGTTAGTCTTGACGGAGGTAAAATATTTCGAAGTGGCGTTCTTGGTCGATTGCTTATACATGGTAAACTCCTTTCTGCTTCTTATATCTATTATATCTTAATTAGGATAAAAGCACTATTAATCTTTAGAAGTTAAAATTGTTCTAAAAATTATCTAAATTAACTTATATTTAAATAAGTTCTTTTAATTCAATGAAGCTAGAGTAAGAAGGTTTTGTTTGTTATAATATATTTAAAATTTCAGATAAAGTAGGTGATGTGATGAAAAGAATAAATCGAATTTTGAAGTATGTGTTCGCTATTAACTTCTTTGGGATGATTCTCTTTATTTCTAAGCCATTTTTTACGAGAGTTTATGCAGAAGAAGAGGTTAGGGCTGAAGAAACTCAAGCAGTTAAAGAAGATACTAAAGTAAAATATGTAACCATTCGATCAATTGGCGATATTTTATTACATGATAGTGTTTATTGGAGTGCCCAAACTGGTTCAACGAGTTATCAATTTGATCCAATGTTTAAAGAAGTGGCAAAATATGTCGCTAATGCTGATATCACGACAGCCAATATGGAGACCTTGGTGGCCGGAAATCAAATGGGAGTATCTTCTTATCCTTTCTTCAATGTTCCAGATCAAATTGTCGATAGTCTATTAGCGATGGATGTAAATATTGTTTCAACCGCCACTAACCATACCATGGATTTCGGAGCTAAGGGGGCGCATCTTTCATTAGAAATTCTTAAAAATAAGAAAATGGAATATGTCGGATCCTATTCATCTTGGGACGATTACAACCGTCTACGGATCATTGAAAAAAATGGCATTCGAGTAGGATTTTTAAATTATACTTATGGTACGAATGGTAACCCAATTCCTCAAGAAGAAAGATACTTAGTGACTCTGATTGATGAAGAACTTATCCCATTAGAAATTCAACATTTAAAAAGACAATGTGATGTAGCTATCGTTATTTATCAATTTGGCGAAGATGCTTTTTTACCAGTTGATTCTCAAATTAGATTAACTCAATTGGCTATTGATGCAGGAGCAAACTTTGTTCTAGGAGGACATTCTCACATTATGCAACCCATGAAACGTTTTAACGATCATCAAGGTGCTTGGTATTCTCATGGTAATTTTTTGTCCGGCCAAGTAAGAGCATATGAAAAAGTCGGTGGAATTGGAGAGTATACCTTTAAGATGGATGTTGATGGAAAAGTTACTTTAGATTCTATGCGATTGATGCCAACTTATAATGTTGGCTATCCAGAATGGTCTTTTTATCAAGTAATTCCATTAGCAAAGGCTCAAGACTTTGGTCTGTGGAACGGTGATCGTTTATATGAAGAAGTAGAGCAACGATTCACTAACTATGAAAAAGACCTTGATTTTGTACCTTTTTTAGATTAACTCTATAAAGGATAGCATCTTTTTGCTCTCTATTCTGTATTTACAACTAGTTACTTACAAAATAGAGGATTGGGTGAATTATGAAAAGGATAATAGTTGTTTTAATGCTCTTTACTCAAAGTTTCAGTTTACCGAATGTTCATGCTCAAAAAGGTGAAATGACTTATCTCAAAAGCCAAACCGATAAAAATATGGTATCTTTAGAAGCTTGTCAAATACTTTTAAGAGAGACCCCACTGACTTCTTCAAATAGTCAAGAAATAATCTCAGATAAAGAGTTACAAAATCAATTTGAAGCCAATCAAGTGCGCATGACAGCCATTAATGAACGCTATCAAATTTTGAACCAAGAAATTATTTCTATTCAAGAAGGGCCTAGCAATTCCTTGAACGAGGCAAATCTTGCATTGGAAGAGGTCATTGAAACTCTTTACCAAAATTTATCAATTGAGCAGCAAGATTTTGTTTCCCTATCTGCTCAAGAGCAATTAGCCTTAATCAGTCAAGATGAAACAGTTATAGAATGGCAAGCTTACATTGAAGAGTTGAATCAAATTTTGGATCAATATATTAGTGAACAAGCCGAATTAGAAGCAGAATACCAACAATTACTCTATGATAACGAAACTTTAGGGGATCAAATTCAAAGTAGTAAGGAAACAACGGCCCAACTTAGTCAATGCCAGCTTTATCCTTATTCAACAACTGCTTACCTTATCAATCAAGAAAATATGCAATTAGACGCTTCAGATCTAGCGACTTTAATCGTCTCAATCGATAATTATTTACAAAAGATTGTCCCCAAAGCCTATGCTAAAGTTACTTTTCAACAAATTTATGATCTTTTTAATAAAAAGATGACTGTTGAAGAACTAAATAATAAGCTTACTGACAAGGAAGTGATTGTATTAGATGATTTTACTTTTACCTCTTACCAATATGCAAAAGAATTGAGCTTATTTGATATCGAAGTGATGGCTTACCAAGCCTTGAATAATTATTATATAAATAATAAGGCTGAAGTTTATCACACTGTTTATAGTAATTTATTAAATCTAAAAGAAAGCCAATTACATTACTTTTATCTAATTAATAGTGAATTATTTGAAAATCTTAAGCATTATCTTGCAAATTATCTTAACCAGCATCAATTAATTAGTGATGAAAACATCCAACAAATTAAAACACTTCATGACCGTTATCAAATGAAATTAGTTTTATATAATGAGAATAATCAGACTTGGTCAGCTAATTTAGGGGCTGATTCGGGCTATTTATTAGAATATCAGGCAAAAGACTTACTTCAAACTCAAACGCCTAATAATGAATCAGCAGATATGGCTAAAGAAGATGTAAAGCATGATCAGCCAGTAGATCAGGTCAAAAAGAACCTAAATGATAGAGGGTTACTCAAACTAGAAGATAAGCAAATAGCAAATGAAACGGATAAACAGGATAATTTAGCCTTCTTAAAAGACAAACTAGCCAATAAGACTAAAGGCAAAAAAGCCAGTAATTTAGCTAAACCCTCTGATAAAGATAAAAATATCAAAGACAAGACGCAATCAAATGATAAAAAATCACAACTTTTACCAACTACTAGTGAGCAAAAGTTCTATCTCAATATCGCATGGTCTCTATTGATAATTGGCTTAATCGCCTTATTAATTAACCGCTACTTTAAACAGCTTCAGCATAAAAAGCGAATACAAGATCATCTTTTCAATGAGGAGGATCTATTTTAGTTTCACTATTTAAAAACTTTCGATATAATAAACCTAATCGAAAGGGGCGTTTTATATGGATATAAATGATTTTAATGAAGCAGTTAAGCACTTTAAGCAAATAGATAGTCATGAAGCTTTTGAATTAATAGAAGCAAAAGAAGGGAATCTTATTTTTGTAGGTCGTGAGACTTGCCCATATTGCCGTTTATTTGTTAGTAAGTTAGCGGAAGCTGCGATTACAAGTGATTTAAATGTTTATTTCTTACATTCACAAACTCAAAATGACCTAGAAGGAACACAAATGTTTCGTGAAAAATATAACGTTGTCACAGTTCCTGGATTAGTTTATGCTGATTCGAATCGTACAGAAACAGTTTGCGATTCTTCTATGAAAGTAGAAGAGATTATTGATTTTGCTAGAGCATACTAGCTTAGTTAACAGAGGAGAGTAACATTGCAAGACAAACAAAAACAAGTAAAAACTCCTAAAAGCCCAATTGTCTGGTTTTTCATTATGATTATTCTATTCTCAGCTACCATGTTGTTACGGCTAAAAAGTGACTCTATTCAAGAAGCAGGTCAAAGTTTTGGAATACAATCTCAAGTTGCCAAGGAATCATCTGAATCCTTAGCACTTTCAACAACAGAAATAACTGAGTCAAGCACTAAGACCAAGCCTGACCAAACTAGTCAAACAACGGTTGAAGAAAGTTCTATTTCATCTCAAGAATCTGATCAAATCAGAATCTCAACAACTATCGAAACGATAGAAAAAATTGAATCCAGTGAAAGTTTTGAACAAGCCTATACTCAATTACCACCAGCTAAAACTTATTCTATTTTTCAATTTAAAAACAATGAAATTCAAGATCGATTTGTAAAACGTGCTTTTGAAGTGATGATTCAACGTCTCATTGATGAAGATAAATTTTTCTCTGCTGTAGATTATCAATTAACTATCGATCCAACATTGGACGATAATATCTATATTTTGCATCTAGAGGAAAAATACGCTGATCAATTAATAGAACGAGGGTATTACCGCTTTGATTATCGTGGAAAGAAAGTTACTACATATTAAGTCAAAAAGCTCGGTACGGATTTAAGTGTCCTTATCGAGCTTTTTAAATCATAATTCTTTACTTAGCCAAACCCATTCCCAAATTTGATCGAATTTGCGTTCAAATTTAGGAAAATTTCCTCTGATTATAAAACTTTAGGTTTTTAAAAATCGATCTGATTTTGTTGATGAATCGGTAGACATGTAAGCAAGTTGATGATTTCTTTGGCTTTTAATCGACTTTCTAGTTCTTGATAGAGTAAATTTTTAAGTGTCCATTCATCATGCTCTGCTAATAAATACATAGCAATATTTGCTGAATGTTGATATGCTCTGCGAGGCGAAAAAGGGTAGGCATAGGCGAAGCCAATTATCTCTTGATCCATAAGAATTAGAAGAACGGCATGACTTTCTTGATAGCGAGTGACTTTTTCTTCAAATTTTTGGTTAGAAGGAACAGGACTTTCCAAAGTTAGCTGACTGTTTTGAATAAAGTCTTAAAAATTGTTTGAATATCGTCAATATCACAAGGTCTAGCATCCTTGATGCTTATAAGTGGCATAAGACACCTCCTTTTGATATTCTATAATAAATATTTGAGCTTAAAATCAAAAATCATTGAAAGCGTTTACCTTTATAGTTATAATGAAAGTGTCAATTAAGTTAGAAAGGATGATCAGATGAGTCATAAAATTTATACCAATTATTGGATGAATCGTCGTGATAATGTTGTGAAAGAACATGGATCTTACGCTACAGAGTCAGAAGCTCTCAGAGGGATAAAAGCTTGGTGGGAATTACAAAAAGATAATTACAAAGATGTTGTGGAAAGACGAACCAATTCAGGAGCTTTAGAAATCACTTACGGGGATAATAATTATTATTATCGTATTGTTGAAAGGGAGATGGATGAGGAACTTCCTTCATTGAAAGTAAAATTAAGGAGTCAAGGAGAAATTGAATCCTTAAGGAAGAAATATTTATTAGAAGATGAGCAAGTTTTATTTGATGAATTAGCCGAGCCTTATCGCGACCGTTTAGTCGAGGCTATGGGAGACGGTAAAAAAGTTCAAGATTACATATACGACCTGCAAGGTCGCATGATACGTCCTCTAAAAGTTGATAAATAATAAAATAAAAGAAGCTGAATATCCAGCTTCTTTTTTGTATGGTTTAGTAATAGTATTCATTACCTGAAGACTCAGGAGCGTAATCTACGCCTTCGTTAAAGATACCAGATGGATTCCAAAGAAGAAATTCAGTAATTCCATTTTCTTCCAAAGCAACAATTTGTTGTTGAACTTGAAGAGGTCCATATTCTTGATAGGTACCAGGTGCCAGATTCCAGTCAGTAAAGTCTTGTAACCATGGACGACTATTTGCCGCATTGGTAATATTTTTTAGGATGAGGTTTTCAGAATACATATATTGATCAACTAAGTTATAAGGTTCTAAGTCAGGAGCCGGTATACCAAAAAATCCTAAACCCCAGTGAGAAGGGTAGATCATAGAAGAAATCGTATCGACTCTTTCAGCAATTTGTTCAAAATTTTGACCGATTCCACGTACATCAGGAGCGTCCCCAGCAATTGCAGTATATCCAAAGATATCAGCTGAAACATCTGCGCCATATGGGGCTAATTTATCATTGGCTTCTTCTAAGAAATCATTAATGGCATAAACCCTTTCTTGTCCAAATTTTTCAGGGTCATCGGTTACATAGGTTTGATAGTTACCAATATTATAATCTAGTTGATCTGAGAAAGTTTGGAAACCTTCAGGGAAACGAACATAGTCAAATTGAATATCTTTAAAACCTAATTTAGCAGCTTCGATAGCAATAGTAATGTTGTAGTCCCAAATTTCTGGAAGGAATGGATTAATAAATTTAGCACCATTACCATCCTGCCAAATTTCTCCTGTTTCACTATCTTTAAAGGAATATTCAGGTTTGGCTTCAGCCACTAGTCGATCTTTGAAAGTTACAATGCGAGCGATTGGATAAATTTGACGTTTTTCTAATTCTTTCAAAAGTTCTTTAATATCTACATTGTTATAAGAATTTTGATTAACTAAAGGATTGTCTGTTTCTAATTTTGTTTGAATAACCCCCTCATCATCCTTAAAATCAATAACCACTGCATTTAAGGCGGTGGTTTCAACATAATCTAATAGGTAGTTTAGTCGTTCAGGATCAGAAAAAACAGAAGGAGCAAGATAAATGCCTTTAACACCTTCTTCAGGATAGGTAATATCGATGCCTGAATCATAAAAGAGGACAGAAGGTAGTTTCTCAGGTGCGGTAAGAATGGGATTATTGTGAGGCGATAAGCCCTCATAAGTATTATTTTCTCCTTGATTAATGCGGTTGTTGAATGCCACTACTTCTTCATCTGAATAGGCTAAGACTACTTCTGGAAGTTGGACTTTTTTGGCTTCTTTTTTATCTTCTACTTTTGGTTTACATGCTACTAGCAAAAGCATTAAAAAGGAAAGTAAAGTCAATTGTAAAATGCGTTTTTTATTCATTTAAATCACCGCTTTCTAATTATTTGCCTGTAAGATTAACAAGGTAGACTTTTAAATTAACTAAGAGTGTATTTAAAGGTTCAAAGTATTCGAGAATTTGATCTAAGTTCATATTATTTTCCGTATATAAAAGATTAACATTATCAAAAACAGCGAAGAAACTCTCATGATCAATTTCTTCACTAGTGATAGATTGATAAGACTGATCTTCTATTTCAATGTTTTCAAGATAATTAGAAATATAGATATCTGTTTTATCACATAGATTGGTCGTATATTCAATAACTTTTGTTATTTGATCTTTGGGAAGTTGATCGTTTTCTGGTATGTCTTTAAGCTCTTGGCATAATTCAAGTAATTGCTGACGGCTTTCTTCCATTTCAGCTAATAAATCTTTGCGCTTTGCGATGTTTTTGTTAAGAGGATTATCACTCTGTCCAAAGCCGGATAAATCTTCACTTAAATTAATGGTCGCTTCAAAATCTTGTTGAAGATCCAATTCACGGTTTTGAATTTCACTAACATTTCCAATAATTAGAGTAACATTGTCTTGGATGAGACCAACAGTTCGTTTAGCTCTTTCTAATGAGTTTCCACAAGCAATAATGAGAATAGATAGGCTTAGGAGGATTAATATTTTTTTTGTTTTCATCGTTTCTCCTTGTCATTCATTTATAGTTTATCTAAATTGAACTTTTTAATACATCTAGTATATAATAATAGGTATTGTAAACACAAATATTATAACAAATTAGAATTAATTTGGACAAGGAGGATTAAATGACGACCACTTTTATCATAACGGCTATAATCGTAATACTTGATCAAGCTTTAAAAATATGGACCCAAAATCATTTAACGCTAAATCAAACGCTAGAAATTATTCCTGATTTTTTTCAGTTAAACTATATTCATAATACAGGAGCGGGTTGGGGCTTATTTGCCGGCCAACGTTTTTTCTTAATAGGGGTAACTTTTTTAGTGATTTTCTATTTAGTTTATTTAATTTGGAAAAATCGCTACCATAGCCCTTGGACTAAACTTGCTTATGCACTTTTATTAGGAGGGGCAGTTGGCAACTTAATTGATCGTTTAGTGAGAGGCTATGTAGTAGATATGTTACAGATTCGTCTGTTTGATTTTCCAATTTTTAATTTGGCAGATGTGGCGCTTACTCTAGGCGTTATTTTATTGATTATAATGGTTATATGGACCGAAGAAGGAAGTGATTTAATTTGACAGAAGCATTAAAGCTCTCTAATAATGAAGCAGATCAAGACCGTTTAGATAAAGTTTTGACTAATTATTATCCAAATTTTAGTAGATCGCAATTACAAAAATTAATTAAAGAAAAAAGAGTAAAAGTTAACAATCAATTTTTAAAAGCTAACGCCATTTTAAAAGGGGATGAGATGATTACGATTGATTTTCCTGAAAAAGAAGCCAGCCCTGAAGAATTCGAGTTGATTGCTGAAGTGATGGAGTTAGAGATTATCTTTGAAGATGACAGTTTTTTGCTTGTTAATAAACCAGCTGGGATGGTTGTCCATCCTGCTAAAGGACACACTAACGGAACTCTAGTGAATGGCCTCTATCATTATTTAGGAAAAGCGCTATCCCAAGGCTTTCAATCTTACCGACCAGGAATTGTTCATCGAATTGATAAAGATACCTCTGGTTTATTAGTAGTAGCAAAAAATGATCAAGCCCATCGTCACTTAAGTCAACAATTGGTGGATCACACCATGGGGAGGACTTATGTCGCTTTAGTTAATGGGCAAGTTGAAAGCGACTCCGGACATATTGAAATGCCTGTTAAACGTGACCCATCCAATCGCTTAAGATGGCATGTGGATCCCTCGGGTAAAGAAGCTATTACTGATTTTCAAGTGCTGGAACGTTTTCAATACGCCACATTAATGCAATTAAAGTTACAGACTGGTCGGACTCACCAAATTCGCATCCATATGGAAGCTATAGGTCATCCAATTATAGCCGATCCACTTTATCGCAGAAATCTTCAAAATTTACCGGGGGAATTAGCTAATCAAAAAGACGGGCAACTATTACATGCAAAGGCCATTGATTTATTACATCCTGTTACAGATGAGCCCTTACATTTTGAATGTCCATTGCCCTTAAAGATGCAAAAAATTATAAATAGTCTAAAATAGTTAGAAAAGGAGGGAAGTAGAGATGTCTGAGACTAATCAAAAGATTTTAGCTAAGATCCGAAATTTATTGACTTTAGCTGAAGATGGCGGAAATGATGAAGAGAGCCAAACTGCTTTGCTGATGGCTCAAAAACTGATGTTAAAACATAAAATCTCTCAGCAAGAAGTTTCTGATAAAAAAAGTCCAGAAATCATTTTACGCTCCTTATCAGTCTATAAACGCTTGTATTGGTGGGAAAAAGTTTTAGTTAGGATTATCGCCGATAATTTTCGTTGCATGTTTTATATCCAAAGTAACCGATTACCTCATCAGCATTCGGTTCAACGCAAAATTGTTTTAATGGGTTTTCCAGAAGATGTGGATCTTGCTTTTCAAATGTTTAATTTAGCAGCGGATACAATGAAGTATTATTCTAAAATTCATCTAGCTAAATTAAGTGAAGAAGATTTAAGCAGCAATCCTCTATCTCAGTTGAGAAAATCCTATTATCAAGGATTTATGGACGGACTTAAGGAAAAGTTTGATATCCAACGTCAAGTCATGATGAATGAAAATGAAAAGTATGCCCTGATTATTCAAACGCCAGAAGCTGTCAAAGAAAAATTTAACCGAGAAATAACGGGTTCACTCACATTTAATCAACCTTCCTTTTCGAGATCTAACCATGCCTATCAAGACGGCTTTCAAAAAGGAAAAAATGTCAATCTCACCCAAGCTCAGATAAATCACCAAGCAGAGTCCAATCATTAAAACAATTTTATAATTGGATATTTACTATGATTGAAGCCAATCGGCGTCTCTTAGCCAAATGATTAATTGTAGAATGGATCTTTTTATATGAGCAAGTCAAATTCCGACGATTTATTCTGCTTTAAAAATTGGAGATTCGGTTTTAATTGATGATGGGGTAATTACTACAAAAGTGAGTAAAGCAAATGATAAGTATGCTGTATTAGGGATAAAAAAGTAAAGAGAAGATCCAAGCGCCAAAAAGCTGAAAAAGGGACTTCACTTTCCTCAAACAATTTTTGAAACAGATATTTTAAATTAAAAAGACAAGCAAGGTATCGCTTTTGCTTGTCAATGTGCCGATGTAATTGCTTGCTCATGCATTAGAACTGCTCAGGATATTAAAGAAATTCAAAAACAACTTCAAATTGAATTAGGTAAGGCTGCGAGTTATATGCCAATTATGGTTAAAATAGAAACCGTCCAAGCCATTACGAAGCTAGCTGAAATTATCTTACAACTGCGAGCTAGCAGCCTTTCGCTTTAATGATCGCGCGTGGCGATTTAGCTGTTGAAAGAGTTTATATTCGCTTAGCCGAACTTCCACAGCCAATCATGTGGATGGCTGAAGCAGCTGATGCCCCCGTCGTTTGGGGCACAGAAGTCTTCGATAAATTAATTAAAACCGGTGTGCCGAGTCGCTCTGAAGTAACAGATGTTACTGAGGGAGCTCGCTCAGATTGTGTCATGATAAACAAAGGCGATTATGCAGTGGCAACGATTAAAATGCTTGATCCTATCTTTAAAAGAATGCAAGGTCGCCTCGACCAAAAGACACCACAACTTAGCGTTCTAAATCGTGCAAATCTAGGGTCTACTCCTCCTCTTGACAAGTAAAGAGTTGAGGATAGTTATGGCACTCTGGATTGCGCGGATGACAAATTCTCCTACCGAATAGGATTAAAGATTGATGGGCTTGAGTCCATTGGTCTTTATCCAAGACCTCCATTACACGATTTTCAACTTTACGAACACTCGCACCAGGATCAACAATCTGATGATGGAGGCAGATACGATGGATATGCGTATCCACTGCAAAGGCAGGAATTCCAAAGCCGACACTCAAGACCACGTTGGTTGTTTTACGACCAACTCCGGCCAGGGCTTCAAGATCTTTACGATTACCAGGAATTTCACCTTGATGGCGTTCCATTAATTGATTGGCACATTTGTGGAGATAATTTGCCTTGTTGCGATACAAGCCGATTGTTTTTAAATAAGGCATTATCTCTTGCGGGCTCGCTTTTGCAAGTTCTTTAGGACTAGGGTAGGCGGCAAATAAGGCAGGCGTCACTTTATTAACCGCTACATCGGTTGTTTGAGCACTCAATAATACAGCTACTAATAATTGATAGCGGTTTGAGAAATTTAATTCTGCTTTAGCATCTGGAAATAGAGCAATGATTTCTTCTAATACATGACGTGCACAGTGGTTAGTTAGCATAATAACACCCTTTCTAAAAATTAATCAATTATCAGTCTTTAATGACTATCATAAGTAATCTCTGTCAATTTCTCAAATATTTTTTTACAGATAAAAAGATAGTCATCCACAAGATTTTGTGTTAGTATTAAAAAAACGACACTACATCTTGTGTTATTTTTTAATTTAGGAGGAAACCATGGCTATGATAGTTATTGGAGGAATGATTGGAGCTGGCAAAACAAGCTTAGCGACTTTTTTAGGTAAGGCCTTAAAGAGCCAGGTGTATTACGAAAATGTAGATGATAATCATATCTTACCCTTATACTACACCGCAAGTGAAGAAGAACAAGAAAGAAAAAGGTATCCATTTTTATTACAATTAGACTTTTTGTCCAGTCGTTATCGTGATATCAAGAAAGCTTTTTATCACCCACATAATATAATAGATCGTTCCATTTATGAAGATTGGTATTTTGCCAAGGTCAACCATCAAGCGGGTAAAATTTCGGACGAAGAATTTATTATTTATGAGAAATTATTAGACAATATGATGGAAGAATTAGAAGATTTACCCAAAAAAGCACCCGATCTGATGGTTTATTTACATGGATCTTTTGAAAGCATTTTAAAAAGAATCAATCAAAGAGGTCGCGATTTTGAACAAGACCCTGAATTAATCGAGTATTATTATCGTCTATGGCAAGGTTATGATGATTGGGTAGATAACCATTATCATGCTTCCCAAGTTTTAAAGATATCGATTGATGAATTGGATGTCTTAAATAATCCTGCTGATGCAAAAAAAGTGATACAAATGGTTATTGTTAAACTAGAAGAGCTAGGGGTTCCTGCCGATGGATATGGACAAGATTAAAGACTTTAGCAAAACTTATTTAAGACAAGAAAAAAGTGGGCATGATTGGTTACATATCCAACGGGTGGTTGCCAATTGTGAGCAAATAATCAAACATATACAAGAGCCTATTAATGTTGATGTTGTTTTGGCAGCTGCTTATACCCATGATTTATTAGATGAAAAAATAAAAGTTGATTACCTCCTTACGGAAAAAGATGTAAGACATATACTTAAAGAAGCCCAAATGTCTCTGGAAGAAATAGAGCAAGTCTTACGTATTATAAAAAACCTCTCTTTTGCTGCCAATTTAATAGAAAAACAACACTTAACATTGGAAGGCCAAATTGTTCAAGATGCCGATCGCCTAGATGCAATCGGTGCGATTGGTATTGCTAGAACTTTCTACTACGGAGGTAGCAAGGGGCATAGTCTTTATGATCCGAAAGCTGTTCATACTTCGGCACAAGCTGTATGCTCCAAAGAAACTTATCGTCAAGTAAGAAACGTACGCCAACATTTTGATGATAAGTTATTAAAGCTCAAAAATTTAATGAATACTAAAGCTGGGCAGGAAATGGCTAAAAATCGTCATCAGTTAATGATTGACTTTCTACAAGCTTTTGATCAAGAAACCCTCTCAAATACCAATCAATTGAGTTAAATGGCCTGGGCAGTTGACTATAAAGTTTTCAAGATTGAAATAATTCTTTAAGCTTGTTATACTCAAAGAAGTAAACGAATACAATTAGGAGGCCCTATATGAAATTCTTTTTAGATACTGCAAATGTTGAAGAAATTAAGCGCATCAACGACCTAGGTTTGGTGGATGGCATTACTACCAATCCTACATTAATTTCTAGAGAGGGAAAAGATTTTGAAACAGTTATCAAAGAGATTTGTTCAATTGTTGATGGACCTGTTTCGGCTGAAGTCATTGCCTTAGATTATGAAGGCATGGTTAAAGAAGCTAGACAAGTTGCCCAATGGGCAGATAATATCGTGGTTAAAATTCCGATGACTGAAGCAGGCTTAAAAGCTGTTAATACATTGTCTAAAGAAGGAATTAAGACTAACGTCACACTTATTTTCTCAGTGGCTCAAGGCCTTTTAGCGGCTAAGGCAGGTGCCACATATATATCTCCATTTATTGGACGAATCGATGATATGGGAGAAGATGGTATGGAATTGATTGCTGACTTACGCTTAGTTTTAGATAACTATGCATTAGACGCTGAAATTATTGCTGCTTCCATTCGTCATATTGGACATTTTGAAGCCACAGCTGTTGCAGGAGCAGATATTGCAACGGTACCCGGCAGTCTATTCCCTAAATTATGGTCTCATCCATTAACTGACAAAGGAATTGCTGGCTTCTTAAAAGACTGGGAAGCTTTTCAGCATAAACAATCTAAATAAAAAGAAAAAGGATCTAGCTTTTAGATCCTTTTTAATTAATTATTTTTAAAAATTTAGACCAGTCAGATAACCCACAAAGGCCACAATCATTAAGCAGGATAATCGGGCAGTTGCTAAAAATATCCCTTTACGGCTCTTATGACGGCAGAGATAGATAGCTATTAGACCACCTAAGCCCCCTAAACAAAAGGTGGCTATTAATAAGCTTTTTTCTGAAATACGCCAAAGCTGATGTTTGGCTTTATATTTATCAACAGCATAGAGTGAAAAAACAACAATATTCCAAAGACCAAGCAGTCCTATGACAAAGTAAATATAAGTCGGCATAAGTCACCTTTCTATTAATAAGTTAATATTATTATAACGCTAAACGGGCTAAATAGAGCGATGGTTCTTGCAAAATAAACTGATTATTAATTTAAGCAAAACATTTTTCTAAAGACAAGTAAATGAGTTATAATGGTTATAACAAAATGACAGAGGAGAATGTATATGATAGATACAAGTACTTTATTATTGATACTCGGATTGGTTATTATTTTAGGAGCCATTTACTTCTTATCACGTAAAAGTAAAGATTCAAATAATAAACTTCAGGTTACTGACAAGACTATGAACGATCCTTTAGGTCCGGTTCATATTAATTCTGATATTGATTCTTCAACCAATGCTTTAGGGGAAGATCCGTTCAAAGATAACGTTCCTTTACGTGAAGGTCAAGCAGCTCAAAAAGCTCAGCATTATAATGATGAAATAGGAGTAAATCCTGATGAAGCAAGTGAAGCAGAGGACGGAAAAACTCCCCCCCTAAATAATAGTCAAAACGCATTTACCTCAAGTGAATCATTCGACCATTCTTCTTATCGTTTTGTTCACTATCAAGAACTAATTGATAATAATGGCTTAAAAGATGAATGGGTGCAACTTGAAGGGAAAATCGCATCGTTCTTTACTGAAGATTTAGGAGTAGAAGGCGCTATCGCCTTAGGTTCTTTATCTACTAGCCAAGAAGAACCCGTTAATCTTGTAGCTTTAAAATTCATTAACGAGACGGACCAAACGCTAAATACAGACGATCATGTCAAAGTTTATGGTAAGATGCAAGGCTTAAAAGTTTCTAATAAACAGCTTGTTCCAGCCATGTTAGTCGATCATTTCGAAAAGATTTAAAAACACCTTGACAAAAAATAAATAGACGGTATAATATGATTATAAACTTTAACAATTAAATATTTCTGATCAAGCGGTGATATAATCATGCAGCCCGGTCCTCATTGCGAGGACAGCAGAGATACCTTAGCGTACCTGTGAGACAGTTTTCATTAACTGTCTTTGGTGCGCTTTTTTTGTTAGAGAATTACGAAAGAAAGAAGGAGATTTTGTGGTGGTTAGTATCTTTAGGAATCGTGAAGGGCAGTTTTTTGCCATAGGAACTATCTTAATGATCGCAGGTTTCTTATTTTCATTTAATCCTCTTTTGAGTCGGTTTGCTTTTTATTTAGCTATTTTCTTTTTAGGCTTTTTTGCCACTAAAGAAGCTGTCAGTGAGACTTTTATTGAAAAAAAATTGAATGTAGACCTCCTCATGGTTTTAGCAGCTTTAGGAGCTGTTATTATTAATTATGAGTCTGAGGGAGCTATGCTTTTATTCATCTTTGCAGGGGCCGAAGTTTTAGAAGAATATGCAACCAATAAATCTACTAAGGCCATCGAAGAACTAATGGGGCATGTGCCTAATGTAGCCTTAAAAATTTTACCAAATGGTGAAACGAAAGAAGTGCCTACAGATAGTTTAGAAATAGGTGATCAAGTATTGGTAGCTAAGGGTGATGCCTTACCAATCGATGGTTTCTCAGATCGATCGGTAATCATAAATGAAGCTGCTTTAACCGGAGAATCTTTACCAGTAGAAAAAAATCAAGGCGAAGAAGTTTTTGCTGGTACAATCAATGAAGGAAATTCTTTTAGACTAGAGGTAAGTAAGCTAAGTAAAGATACAGTCTTTTCTTCCATTATTCGGATGGTTCAAGAGGCCCAGTCCAATCCATCTAAAATAGCGAGTTTTATCGATCGCTTTGAATCGCATTATGCTATGGGTGTTTTAATCGCTGTGCCTTTATTCATTGTTGCCTTATATTTTTTAGTGGATTATTCCTTCCAAGAGGCTTTCTACCGCGGCATGGTCTTGCTAACGGTGGCTAGTCCCTGTGCGTTAGTTGCTACGGCTACTCCAGCCACTTTATCAGCCATTTCTAATGGAGCTAAAAATGGTATTTTGGTCAAGGGTGGAGCAGCCATGGAATCATTAAATACCATGGATATTCTATTTTCAGATAAAACTGGTACTCTAACTCAAGGTGTCTTTGATGTGGTTGATTATGAGCTAGAAGAAGACTACTTAAAAGAAGTAGTTTATATGGAACAAGGTTCCAACCATCCCATTGCTCTAGCAGTTGTTAAGCATTTTAAGGATCTAGACTTGTCGGAAGTAGATATCCATGAAAAGGTGGAAGAATTACCAGGACAAGGGATGAAAAAGGGAGAAATTCAAGTTGGAAAGCCTTCTACTTTTGAACACTTAGCAAATTATGCACAATATATTGATCGAATAGAAGAAGGGCATACAACTATCTTTATCGCTAATCAAGAAAAAGTATTAGGTTATCTCTCATTAGCTGATAAGATTCGTTCCGAATCAATTGAAGCGGTTAAGAAATTCCAGCAAGCCGGAGTAGAAGTTGTCCTGATTACTGGGGATAACCATCAAGTTGCTAAAAAAGTAGGTCACCAGGTAGGGATTGAAGACGTAGTGGCTGAATGCTTACCCAAAGATAAAATAAAATATGTTAAAGAAAGTCAAGCAAAGGATAAGGTAGTGGGCATGATTGGCGATGGAATTAATGATGCTCCTGCTTTAGCCCATGCTAATATTGGTATTGCCATGGGATCTGGCTCTTCTATCGCGATGGAGTCATCTGAAATTATCGTTGTAAAAAATAATTTATTGAAACTATTTTATTCTTACCAGTTGAGTCATAAATTAAATCGAATCATTAAGCAAAACATTATCTTTGCTATTAGTGTCATCTTTATATTAATTGTCCTTAACTTTCTAGGTACTTTAGACTTACCTTTAGGTGTAGTTTTTCATGAAGGCTCTACTATTTTAGTTATTTTAAACGGTCTTCGTCTTTTAAGACAAAACGAGTCTTTAAATGAATAATTTTTACTTTTAATCTCGGTTCTCTCCCATTTTTGGTATTTTGGGAGAGTTTTATGCATTTAATATGAAATCGAGATTAAAATATACTACAATAAGAGTTACTTGAAAAAAATATAGAGAGGAAGAAAAATAATGTTTGCAATTTTTCGCAAATTAGCATGGTTTTTTAAATTAAGATGGAAGACCTATACCTTGGCAATAGGGGGGTTGATTTCTTGTGCGGTTTTATCTGCAATAATTCCTTTATTAATTGGTCAAGTAGTTGACCAAATGGCAAAAGGTAGTCTAACTTCATCCTCTCTTTTACAGTATATGTTATTGCTTTTATTGGTCGGTCTAATGATGTATGGCTTACGTTATATGTGGCGATCGAATCTATTTACTAATTCCACTATTTTAGAGTCGATTATGCGTAATAAATTATATGACCACTTTACAAAAATGGATCAAACCTTTTACGGAAAATACCGTACCGGTGACTTGATGGCTCACGCTACTAATGACCTACGAGCGTTACGCTTTGTAGCTGGGGGAGGTATTTTAACCTTAACTGATGCCTTATCTATCACAATCGTCACACTTTTTTCCATGGTAATTATTATTGATTGGAAGTTAACACTCTATACAATTGTTCCTTTCCCTTTGCTTATTTTTGTTTCAAGATACTTAGGTAAGTGGATTAATAAATACTTTAGAGAGTCCCTAAGAGCTTTTTCTAAAATGAATGATCATGTGCAAGAAAGTGTAGCTGGAATGACAGTCATTAAAGCCTTTGGCGAAGAAAAAGAAGACCACTTAGACTTTGTAAAAGCAACTGATAATGTAATTGCTCAAAATCGTAAGGTCCACTTAGTCAATTCAGCCTATTCTCCTATCATTAACTTAATTACAGGATTAACTTATGTTTTAACAATTATCTTTGGCTCATACTTTGTCAGTGAGGGTAGAATCTCGATTGGTCAATTGATTGCTTATTTTTCTTATTTAGGTAATATGACATGGCCACTTTTAGCAGTGGGTCGTTTAGTCAATACCATGGAAAGAGGGAATGCATCCTATGACCGGGTAACAGAACTCCTAGCTCAAAAGGCGAGTGTTACTAATCCAAAAGATGGCATTAAGAAACTTCCATTTAAAAACCTAAAGGTTGATATCAAACAATTTACCTATCCTACTAGTGAAGAAATTAATTTACAAGATGTTACTTTTGAACTAAGCGAAGGACAAACATTAGGAATTGTCGGTAAAACTGGTTCAGGCAAAACGACCCTTTTAAACTGTTTAGTTCGTCTCTATGATTTAGATCAAGGTCAGATTTTATTTGACAATCAAGATTTAACTAAGATTGATTTAACTTACTTAAGAGACCATGTAGGCTATATTCCGCAAACAAACCTGCTGTTTTCAACTTCTGTTAGAGAGAATGTTCGTTTTGGCCGGCCAGATATGTCACAAGATCAAGTGGAACATTACACTCAAATAGCTGATATTCACCAAGATATTCTTGATTTTACTGATGGCTATGAGACGGAAGTAGGTGAGAGAGGGGTATCACTTTCTGGCGGTCAAAAACAAAGGATTTCAATTGCAAGAACGCTGGCTATGCAGCCTCGAATTTTATTAATGGATGATGCCCTATCAGCAGTGGATGCTAGAACTGAACAAGCTATTTTAAGTAAGTTAAAAGATGAAAGAGATAATGGCATTTCGATTATTGCGACTCATCGCCTATCTTCTGTTATGCATGCCGATGAGATTATTGTGCTAGACCAAGGGAAAATAACTGAAAGAGGAAACCATCAAGAGCTAGTTGCCTTGAATGGTTGGTATGCCAATATGTTTACCCAACAACAATTAGAAGAGAAATTAGGAGGTGAAGTCGGTGAAGAAGAATAAGAAAACTAGACAAACTAAATTTTCAATTCTTGAACAAATCGATATCTTACGTTATCTCTTCTCTTTCGCTTCCAATCAGTGGTGGCGGTTTCTTATTTCTGTCATTGCAATGATTGCTTCCTCATCTATTGCTGCCTATTTGCCGATTATTATTAAACGTTATTTAGACAGTATTTCAGCTGGTCAAGTGACAAGTTTTAATATCACCATCAAAGTGGCTTTAACTTATTTGGGCCTCTTGATTATAAGAATGATCTTGATTTATGCCAAAGATTTTTACTTCTTTATGGCGAGCGAATACACTGTGGCAAGTATGCGTAACCGTCTGTATTCAAAACTAGGCCGGTTAAGTATGAACTATTTCAACCAAACTCCTAACGGCGAAGTTGTTTCGCGCATTACAAATGACACTGAAACAATTAAAGAGTTCTGGAATGTTTTCTTAACTTTTTTTGATGGCTTCATTAATGCTGTAACCGTTGGAACAGCTATGTTTAGTTTACACGCTGGTATTTCTTGGATGTTTATTGCCTTTCTACCTTTAGTGTTTATTCTAATTTATATTTATCAAAAAATATCGACAGTCGTATACCGCAAGATGCGGTCTGCTCTGGCACGAGTGAATGCTAAATTGGCCGAATCGACTATGGGAATGTGGTTAATTCAGCAGTTTAATCAGACCGAGCGTATGAAAGATGAGTTTGACCAAGTTAACCAAGAATATGTTAAAGCAAGAACGAATATGTTCAAAATGAATGCGATCTTTTTAATGCCAGCGGTTAATTTGATTGAACAAATTGTTCTAGTATTAGTAATTTGGATTTTTGGTAATCAACTATTAAAAGGAAACAACTTAGATATCGGTATAATTTATGCTTTCACCTCTTACTCCAAGTCATTCTTTAATCCAATTGGTAATATGTTGGATAGTCTTTCTGTTTATCAAGATGGCCTGGTATCTGCTTCCAGAGGGCGTAAGCTGTTATCAAACTCAGATATTAACCCCAGCCAAACTAATAAGAAAATTCAAAGACAATTGGATGGCGAAGTTTCAACTAAAGATTTAAGCTTTTCATATGACCAAGAGCAACTGGTGCTTAAAGATATAAATATTCAAGCCCATCAAGGTCAGATGATTGCTTTGGTCGGACACACTGGATCTGGTAAATCGACCATCATCAATCTCTTAATGCGGTTTTATAACTTTGATCAAGGAGAAATTAATTTTGACGGAGTCTCTATCAAAGACTATGACATAGAGACCCTAAAAGACCAAGTCTCCTTAGTACAACAAGACGCTTTTATGTTCTATGGTAGTATCAAGGATAATATTCGTTTGCATGGAGACTATTCGGATGAAGAAGTAATTGCAGCTGCAAAATTCACCGGAGCTGATCACTTTATTGAAGCTTTCCCTGATGGTTATGACCATTTAGTAACCGAGGGAGGAGCTTCCCTATCAGCTGGTCAAAAACAATTAATCAATATTTCGCGCTCGGTGATTCGCCAACCTAAAATCTTAATTCTTGACGAGGCAACGGCCTCCATGGATACTGAAAGTGAGCAATATATTCAGACAAGTTTAGATAAAATTAGACAACAAGCTACTTTAATAGTGATTGCCCACCGTTTATCAACCATTAAAAAAGCTGATCAAATCTACGTTTTGAATAAAGGAAATATTATTGAAGTTGGCAAACATGATGAACTAATTGCTCATCAAGGAATCTATTACGATATGTACCGTTTACAGTCCTTAAAAGAAAAATAGTTAAGTTGCTAAAGCCTCAGTCAGCGTTTTAGTAGTTCTTTCTTAATTTTTACATTATCCTTAAATAATAAAACTTTAAAGAGTTGATGATGATGGGCTTACTTGATGCATTGAATCTATTAGATAGATTATTACAAGGTTCAAAGGCACAAATAAGAAAAATCTTGCTAATAAAGCAGGCTTAAATTTAGGAGTCTTGGGTAAAATTGCTACTATTGGTTTACCAATTATCTTGACAGCAATTAATAAAAAGACTCAAACACTTGAAGGCTTAGAATCCAATAATAATGCTTTAAGCAAGCATGAAGACATTAATGACTATCCATCCGTCGACCAATTAAGCGAAAATGTTGATCCTCAAGATAGAGATAAAATTCTAGCTCATGTCTTTGAAGATAAGCCAATTATTTTTGATTGTATCGCCAACACTTTAGAATTGTCTGTGAATGCTGTTAAGCGAACTTTGATTGTAGTAGCACCCTTGCTATTAAAATAGATGGTCGATCGTAAAATGGCTAAAAAACTAGATAAAGAGGGCCCTCAAAAAGAAGTCAGTCAGACTTATGAAAGAGTTAATTCTTCTTTAAAAGAGCGTGGAGAGCCTCCAACTAGCGCAGGTAATACCCTATAGGTGATCAAGCTGCATCCTGATTATAAAGAACAAACTAATGGCGAGGAAGGTATCCTGGGTGGGATTTTGGATATATTTAAATAATGCTAAAAAAGTTCGCTATTCTTAGCGGACTTTTTTAGCTTCATCCCTTTTTAGGGAAAATATGCGATATAATGATTATCTAGAGAAGCCGTGCTATAATAATTCTATCTATTTAAAGAGGGTGTTAAATTGGATTTTTCAAAATCGCCGGTCGGTATGCGTACTTTTAAAACAGCAGTCGCTGTCTTTCTTTGCATTCTTTTTTCCTTTTACGTCCTTAAAATCAGTCCAACCCTTTCTTGTCTAGCGGCTATTTTTTCACTCAGACAGGACTTGGAAAGTAGTTATACCTTTGGTAAGGCAAGAATTATGGGTGTTCTTTTATCAGGTGTGGTGGCTTTATTATTTATTTTCCTCTTTCCGATTACATCTAGCCAAGATGAAATATTGATTATACTCGCTCCAATAGCCATTATCTTATATATTTCTGTCGCTAATCGTATTCACTTACAAAAAGGAATTATAACCGGCTGTGCCACTATGCTAGTAATTTTTTTTAATATACCTGTAAATAATCAATTAAGCTATACGCTGATTCGTTTGTTTTCAACGGTCATGGGAGTCCTTGTGGCCCTTGCCATTAATTATCTCTTACCCAGTCCGTCAGATAAAAACCATTAACTCAATACTTAAGAAGGAGATTAAAATGAAATTAGGAATTCATGATTTATTACCCTTAAATGAAGGAGAGTCCACTCAAACCAGATATGAAAAGACCATTGAAATGGTTAAAGAATTGGAAGCTATGGGGTATGATCGCTACTGGGCTTCAGAGCATCATGGTAGGTCTAACCTGGCTAGTTCTGCTCCAGAAATTTTATTGGCCTATTTAGCAGCAGTTACCAAACAAATTCGCCTTGGGACAGGTGGAACAATGATTGTAAACTATTCCCCCTTAAAAGTTGCTGAAACTTTTAAGACTCTAACTTTATTAGCACCCGATCGGATTGATTTTGGTATTGGAAGGGCGCCAGGAACGGATTACAATGGTATGATGGCTCTTTCTCAAGGAAATTCGATTGATTTTGACCATTTATATGACAAAGCTCAAGTCATATTAGATTATATGACAGATACTATTCCCAAAGGATTTTACGGCCTGACTCAAGCCATTCCAGTTAAAACCCGGACTATTGCTCAACCTTGGATGTTAGGGTCATCTGGGCAATCCGCTATCAAAGCCGGTCAAATGGGATTGGGATATTCTTTTGCAAAATTCTTTGGAGTAGAAACGGAAACTTCTGTATTTAAAGCTTATCGCGATCATTTTCAACCCAGTGAATTTTTCCAAGAACCCAAAGTGATGGTTTCCTATAAAATTATTTTAGCTGATTCAAAAGAAGAAGCAGATTATTGGGCAAGACCTTCCGAAATTACTCATATTCGTAAAAATAATTTAGCGTTAATGTCTTCTGAACGTGCTCAAGCCATCGATTTAAGTTTAGAAGAACAAGCTATGCTAGACGAAAAATATCAAAGAAGATTTATCCTAAAAGGTACACCAGAACAAGTTGGAGAGATTCTACATGAAGAAATTGATCGCTTAGGCATCGATGAATTAATGGCTTATATGCCCATACCTGATCAAAGAGCACGTCTACATTCTTATAAACTACTGGCTGAACTTTTTAAATAAAGTCAGACTCTAGTTGGATTAAAGTATAACAACAATCATTTAGAATATAATTGTAGAGTCGTAGTCAACCGAAAGAAGTGATTAAATGAAAAAGAAACCGATTAAATTAACTTTAGTCGAAAAGTTTCCACTCTTTATAACATCCTTATTCAAGAGAGAAACACCCATCTTAGCTAGAGTTCTAATTTTTGCAACTTTTTTATATGTCTTACTACCAACCGATTTGCTGCCCGATTTTTTAGGTCCTTTAGGCTTTATGGATGACGCTTTATTACTTCCTTTAATGGTTAACAGTGTGGTCAAACGTTTGCCTGAACATATGCTTCAGCAAGCAATTAAAGCCAATTAATACTATGAATTCGCCAAGTTCACTTCAAATTAAGTGAACTTGGCTTTTTGCTTATAATTTATTTTATATAATATTTGGGGTATACTAAATCAGGTAATGATAACAAATTATGTAAGTAAGGAGAAACTATGTTTAAATTATTTTTATCCGATTTAGATGATACACTTTTGGATCATAATAAGAAGTGGAGTCCCAATTTTGAACAATTTAGAGCCACTTTGGCTGAAAAAGATGTCGCTTTCACATTAGCAACTGGTCGCTCAGCTAAGGCTGTGCAACCCATTATTGATGAATTAGATTTAAAGCTTCCTTATGCGACCTCTAATGGCGCTAATATTATGCTAGAAGGACAAGTAATTCAGTCCTTTAGCTTTCCTATTGGACCTTTACGTCCTTTAATCGAAGTGGCTTTAAGCATGGGACTAACGGTTGTTTATGTTGTGAATGGGGAAGAGTTTGCTTTAGAGGATACTGAGTTTATTCGACATGAATTGAAAAACAACTTTACTGAACAAATCATTCGCCCAATTAAGCCAGAAGATTGGGCTAGCATGGAAGTGGATAAATTCTTAATCGTCGATGACCATCCACAAACAGCTTTGTCTCGACTCCATGCTTTAGTTAATAATCTTAAACCAGAGTATCGCTATCTTACTTATTCAGATTGGGCGATGGATATTGTAGCAGCGAATGTTAGTAAAGGGAGAGCCTTGCATTGGATCGCTGATTATCTAGGAATTACTAGCGATCAAGTTATAGCTGCTGGTGATAACCACAATGATATTGACTTATTAAAAGAAGCAGGGCGTAGTATTGCTGCTTTCAATGCTTTAGACGAAGTTAAACGAACAGCCATGATTACAGCTAAGAAAAAATATGGTGATGGGATTATTGAAGAAGTACTCAAAATATTAGAATAGGAGAGAATAAAGTGAATTATCAACACCTAATTCGTGATTTAGTAAACGCTAAAGGGGCGCCTGGCTTTGAAGATGAAGTCTTAGAGGTCCTTAATAAGTATAAGGGAGCTTATAGTCTACAAATCGACAACCTTAAGAATGCTTATTATAACCTTGATCAACTAGACCCTTTAAAACCCACCTTGATGTTAGACTCCCACACTGATGAAGTAGCCTTTATGGTTAAAGCAATTGATAAGAGCGGTTTAATCCACTTACAGCCTCTAGGTGGTTGGCTAGCAGAACACGTTTCGGCCCAACATTATTTAGTCCGTGATAGTCAAGGTCATTACCACCCAGGTATTTCAACTTCTAAACCAATTCATTTTATGACTGCAGAAGAAAGAGCCAAAAAGATAACCTTATTTGATTTAAAAATTGATGTTGGGGCAAGTAGTCGTCAAGAAGTGATTGAAGATTTTAAAATTACAATCGGGCAACCGATTGTGCCTGCTACAAAATTTGCTTTTAATGAGCGCAATCAAGTAATGTTTGGCAAGGGATTTGATAATCGAATCGGTGTGGCCGTTTCGGTGGCTATAATGAATGAGATGAAAGATCATCTTAAAGATCTACCTTTTAATCTTGTCGCAGCCTTTGCTGCCCAAGAAGAAGTGGGAATGCGTGGAGCAGTCATTACTAGTAAACGTGTGAATCCCCAAATGGCCTTGGTTTTTGAAGGAACCCCTTCGGATGACTTTACTGCCGATGAATACTTGGAACAAGCTCGCTTAGGAATGGGACCTCAATTACGTTACCGGGATAACTCTTATATTGCCAACGAATGGTTACTCAATCGCATTCAGCAACTAGCTACTGAAAAAAATATTCCCTTACAACATGCGGTAAGAGAAGGTGGTTCAACCAATGCTGGGTCTATTCATCTTTCTAACAAAGGAGTTCCTGTAGCTACTTTAGGTACTCCGACGCGTTATGCGCATACTAATTATTGCTTCTGCTCTTATAAAGACTTCGAAAATACTGTGGACCTGAGCCTAGCATTCGTTAAGAACTTAACAGCAGAAGACTTTAACCATTTTGAATTAAAGTAAAAGAATACAATGGATTCAGTAATTAGCAGACTTTTTCATGTAAAACTGAACGTTAAAAAGAAAAAAAGTCTTTATTAACTCATTTAATAAAGAAAATCTTTAGTCCCACCAAAAGTTTTGATAAAATAATTCGTATGTGATGAAAGGGGTTGGGAGGATGCAAAAATTAGGTTTCGATAACGATAAATATCTCAAAGAACAATCGAAATATATCTTTAAGCGACTTGAGAATATTGATAAACTCTATTTAGAATTTGGCGGTAAATTAATCGGTGATAAGCATGCTAAGCGGGTACTACCAGGTTATGACGAGGACGTCAAATTAACGCTCTTAACCAAGCTTAAAGATCGTGCTGAGATTATTATCTGTATCTATGCCGAAGATATTGAACATCATAAAATGCGGGGCGATTATGGTATTACTTATGACCAAGAAGTGTTGCGGCTAATTGATGAATACCAAGCGTTAGACATTCAAGTAAACAGTGTTCTATTAACTAGATATAAAGGACAAAAAAATGCCACTGTCTTCAAGAAAAACATTGAAAACAGAGGAGTTAAAGTTTACCTACATGAGAGTATTAATGGCTATCCAACTGATCTGGAAGTTGTCTTTTCGGAAAATGGTTTTGCTAAAAATCCATACATTGAAACTAGTCAACCTTTGATTATTGTAACTGGTCCAGGGGCTGGATCGGGCAAGCTAGCAACTTGCTTGAACCAACTTTATCATGAACATCAAAAGGGAATTAAGGCTTCATATGCTAAGTTTGAAACTTTCCCAGTTTGGAACTTACCACTAAAACATCCAATTAATGTGGCTTATGAGGCCGCAACAGTTGATTTAAATGATATTAATGTTCTTGATTCTTATCATTTAGATGCCTATAACGAAATGGCGGTCAATTATAATCGCGACATGCAGATGTTCCCAGTTATTCGTCGGATTTTAGCTAATACGAGTTCACCCAATTTAATCTACCAATCCCCAACGGATATGGGAGTTAATCGGATTAAATCGGGAATTACCGATGAAGAAGTTGTTAAAGAAGCGGCCCAGCAAGAAATTATTCGCCGCTATTTCCAAGTAGAACAAGATTATAAAGTCGGCATTGTGGATGAAGAGGTTCGTTCGAAAATGCACTTGTTAATGGAAGAAAGTGGGTTAACAGCTGAAGATCGTCTTCCAGTGGTTAAGGCTCAAGCTTATGCTCAATCGGTTAAGGAACGTTTTTCGCAGGAAGAGATTCCGGCAGTCATTGCTATTCAATTAAGCGATGGACAAATGATTACTGGCAGACGAACCGAATTAATGGATGCACCGGGGGCAGCGATTATGAATGCTCTAAAGACCTTGGCAGGTATCTCAGACCAAATCGACCTCTTAGCTCCCATGATTTTACAAACCATTCAAAATCTTAAAGCTAACAAGTTGCAAAGTAAGCATCCCATTTTAACTTTAAATGAATTACTAATTGCTCTAGCAATTTCAGCAGTGACAAATCCAACGGCTCAAGCAGCCTATCAAGCCTTATCTAAATTAAGTGGTGCTCAAGCGCATTCTAGCATCATCCTATCACAAGATACTAAAAACCAATTACAAAACTTGGGGATTGATATTACTTGTGATGCCGTTTTTGTTTCGGGTTCATTAAAAGGTAATTAAGCCCAGATGACACTCAATCCAAACTTCTACTTATTGAAGTCTCAGTAGGTAGAAGTTTTTAATTAATAGTTTAAACTAGTTTTAATACTTTATATTTACGATAAAAATTTAGAAGGAAAAAGATGAAGAAATTCACAGATTCTATTCGCTTAAGACACGGTGCACAATTAGCTAACCGGATTGTTCAACCCCCTATGATGTCTTTTTGGGGGGTTAAAAAGGGGGGTCCAGCCAAGAAACCTTGGAGGATTACCAAAGAAGGGTGCAATTAGCCGCTTTTCTGATGCCTATTTTCCTGGTTTAAAAGAACTAGCTAAAAAGTAAAGTCTAAAGGCAACAAAGTGTTTATACAAATCCACCATTCCGGTTACCAAGCTCATCAAAGAGCCAGCGAAGGTTTAACAGTATATGGTCCGTCAGCTGTGGATTTAGATTTCCTAGATCATGAAACTGTGCCCTTAACTATCCAACAAATTGTTTTATTAGGAGGCGTATTTGATGCTAACGCTGCTCAAAGAGCCTTGAATTATACGGATTTAGTGGCTATTGGACGTGCTACGTTCATCGAACCGGACTTCGCCTTAAAAATAAGTCAAGGATTCGTATATTACAAAAGATATTTTGACCGATCTGGCTTGATCGACTGGTCGATACGAGGTTTTTGCTTCACTTCATTCAACACCACCTCCTAGAGCTGGAATGCAAGAAATATTAGAAGAACTTCATTAAATATAAAAGACTGCCGTTTATGAGCGGCAGTCTTTATTTTTATGAGATTTGATGAATCCATTTTTTAGATTTTACTCTAAATAGGCCAATCACTAATTTGGTAATTTCTTCCGTGGCCGCTAACATTACAACCCATTGAATAGAAAAGTTAAGCACAGCCGCTCCTAGAAAAGCTAAGGGAACGCCTACTAACCATACAGATCCCATTTCTAAGAAAAGGGAATACTTCGTATCGCCTCCACCTCTTAGAACACCTACAATCAGAATGGAGTTAATAGCTTTTAAAATGAAGATAAAGCCCATATAATTTAGTAAAGTCTTACAAAGTTCATAGACTTCTGGTGTTAAATTGGGAAACAACTGTAAACTAATTGAAGGGGTGACGGATAAGAAAAGGCCTACAAATAAGGCAATGACTCCGCCCATTTTAAGAAAACGGATGGCATGAGGATAAACAACATCCATAACGCCGCGCCCAATCGTATTTCCTAACATAATCGTACAAGCATTGGATAGACCACGTATTAAAACAAAGGCTAAGTTCTGGATGGCAAAAACAACTTGAATGGCAGCTGTTTCTTTAGTACCAACCATGGCGTAAGCCACACTATATAATACTTGACCGAGTCCCCAAAAGGTTTCATTAACAATGACAGGAAAGGTGATGCGCAAAAAGTTTTGAATAAAATCTCCCTTAAAATTAAACATCTCTTTAATCGAACCATTAAGCGGACAATCATAGCGACTGACTGTGTAAAAGATAACCAATAATTCCATTAATCGAGCAATGATTGTTCCCACTGCTGCTCCCACTACCCCTAATTCTGGGAAGCCAAACTTACCAAAAATAAAGGCATAATTGAAAAAAGCATTGAAAACAAAACCAACTATAGCGGCTGTTAATGGCGAACGAGGGTTTCCAGTTGAGCGAAGAGCCACACTGTTCACGAAGCTGACGCCAGTTAAGGCATACGACCAAGCAACAACCCTTAAATATTTAGACCCTTCTGCAATGACAGCAGGATCATCAATCATTAAGCCTAATATTCTTTCTGGTATTAGCCATGCCAACAAAGTGAAAAGACAAGCTACTACAAAGGTAATTAAGCACGAAAAAGCATTAACCTTTTGTAATTTAGCAAGATCACCTCGACCATGGTATTGAGCAATCATTACTGAAGCTCCCGTGGCTGTACCAAAACAAATCATAGTGAAAAAAAAGAAGACTTGATTGGCCAAGCCGACTCCTGCGATTGATTCCGGTCCCAGTGATGAGATCATCATGGTATCTAAAGTATTTAGAAACGAAACGATTAAACTTTGCAAAGAAATCGGAATCGCAATGGCTAACATTTTACGATAAAAATCTTGATTATTCATAGGACACCTCACTTTAAACTGTCCTTTCATTATACCTAATTCTAAGAAAAAAGCTGTAAGAATTTGATGAGAATTTTTTTGTCTTAATTATATATCACCCTATGTGTATGTCTTTACTTTTTAATTAAAGTAGATATGATGGAGTAGAGGAGGCGTTTGCTATGACACTATTAGAGCAATTAATTTCTAAAATCGAAAATAAAGAAGAACGCATAATTGAAATCCGCCGTTATTTACATCAACATCCAGAGTTATCCTTTCAAGAAAAAGAAACTTCTAAATATATTAAAAACTTCTATAAAGACCTTGATATAGATCATATCGAAACGGACTTAGGAGGACAATATGGCCATGTTATTACAATTAAAGGGGGGCAAGAGGGACCTACAATCGCTTTAAGGGCAGATTTTGATGCATTACCTATTACGGAAGAGGTAGATTTGCCATTTAAATCAAAAAATAATGGGGTAATGCACGCTTGTGGTCATGACGGCCATACCGCTTATATGCTGATTTTAGCCGAGTCTCTAATTGAATTAAAAGATCAAATTAAAGGTACAATTAAAATCCTTCATCAACCAGCTGAAGAAGTTCCACCAGGAGGAGCTAAAGCAATGATTAAAGCTGGAGCCTTAGAAAATGTAGACTACATTTTTGGTGCTCATGTGATGAGTCAGTTTAAACTCGGAACCGTTTATACGCATGAAGGAAATACCCAAACTGCCCGAGCTTATTTTAAATTAACCATTAAGGGTAAAAGTGGACATGGTTCGGCTCCACATGATGCAAACGATGCAATTGTAGCTGCTTCGTCTTTCGTCATGAATGCTCAAACGGTAGTTAGTCGTCGAGTAAATCCATTTGATATGGGCGTTTTATCAATTGGTTCATTCGATGGTAAAGGTCAATTTAATATTATTCGAGATAAGGTAGTTCTAGAAGGTGATGTTCGCTCAATGTCGGAAGAAACAGCTAAGACTATTCAAGATATGGTAACACAATTAGCCAAAGGTTTAGAAGAGAGTTTCCAAGTAGAAACAGAATTAGAGTATAAGCCAGACTATCCTGTATTATATAATGATCCTGCAGTTACTAAGAGGGTTACATCAGCACTTGAAAGTCTAAATATCTCTGATATTAAGGCTGTTGAAGATAGTGGACCTATTTCTCCTTCGGAAGATTTCTCTTATTATCTTAAAGAAGTTCCTGGTTGTTTCTTCTATATTGGTGCCAATGAAGATCCAGAAAATAGTTACCCTCATCATCATCCAAAGTTTGAAATCGATGAAAAATCATTAAAAATTTCGGCAATATCAATGGCTGCAGTCGTTGATGAGTTTGTAGGTTAAAAAGGAGTCCCATCTGTTACAGTGGATAAAAAATACCTGCTGGAACTTTCCTCCTTCCCTTACTAATTTCTTCTGTATTTTCACACTTTCTGGCCTGATTTGTCCTATATTGTTAGAATGACTGAGGCTATACTAAGTAAAAACTCAATTGCTTTTATTTTGGCTGCCATCACTTTTTGTTTGGGAACGATGATTAATACAAAAAGTTTGATGAAAGTTATTCAACGAGAAGGGGGCCTTTCTCTTGTTAAAGCTAATTATCAATCATTATTGGGGGGGTTGATATTAAAGGTATTTGGAGATGAAGGTTTCTTAGGTATTAGTCTTTTAGCGCTTATTCTTGCAGTATGTTCAGCCAATCTAGCCATCTTCTTATCCTTAGTTACTGATTATGCCCAAGAAGAAAATAAGATTGGCTTTAACTTTATAGTCTTTTTTAGAATACCAACTTTACCATTAATCGTCTATTCGCTTGGAAAAGCTGATAGCTCTGGCTTTAATTAGATGCCTTTGCTATCAACTCTTATTCCCCTAGTAGTAGGAATTATTATTGGAAATATCGATAAAAAGGCAGTAAAACTTTTTTCGCCAGCTATCGGATTATTCCTGCCTTTATTAGGATGAGGAATCGGTCAGGCTATGAACATTGTCTATAGTTTGCATTCTGGATTAATCGGTGTGATGAGTTGTATTCTTCTATTTAGTAAGCTCACCACTATTTTTAGTAGACAAGTATTTACTTAAAAATGATGGTATAATGGGCATGTCCTTCAATGCTAAGCTAGAAAGTTCTGCTTCATTTCCCACTTTAATCGCTCAAAGCTATCCTAGTGTAGAACCTTACGTAACACAAGCATCTGCACAAATTCTAACAGGGCTTATTCCCACATTTTTAACATCATTCTTAGTAGCAAAATTCACCAAAAAGCTTCTTAATGCTTTCTGTGGTTGAAACCGATACAAGTTCAATCATATAATTAAGCTAACCATAATTTGGGGTTAGCTTTTTATATATAAACTATTCAAATAGGAGCGATTAAGACTATGAACCAACTTTATTTAAAAATGGTCAATTTCATAACCAATCAGCTAAAAGGCCAAAAAATATCTATTCATCACCCAGCTATTAAAAATGATCAAAAGGCATTCGATTCAAATAAACCGTTGAATGTACAAGAATCTATTATAAATAAGAAAGAATTAAAAAGTAAAAAAGGTGAAGAAACAAAAGAGATAGTGATTATTAATCAAAATATATTAGATGTAGATATAGAGAGTTTAATTAATATAATCCCTGCAATTAAAAAAGATCTTTCTAATGCAAAAACTTTAAAAGGTATTACTAGCTCACAAAGTATTTTAGATTCTTCAGAAGAAGATTTATTGAAGTTAAGACTTCACGGTTTAGACCAACTTTATCTTTTAATTGAAACAGGATCAGATCAAACATTAAACTTTTACAATAAACATCTAACTATTCATCAAGAAAAAATCGCTTTAAAAAAATTGAAAAAAGTAGGCATTAACTATTCTATAGTGACTGTTATAGGAGCTGGTGGAAATGGTTTATCTGATAGACATGCCATTGAAACTGCCAAACTTATTAACCATGTCGATGCAGAAGAACTTATTTTATTGACAATCGATGCAGAAGACTTATCTAGTTTAAAAGAGGAAGAGAGAGAAGGCTTTGTAATTTTGACGCCTCGTGAAAGTTTAGAGGAAGAATTAATGCTACTGAATCATATTAATACAAATATCAAAATAAATGGAAATCACTCCTCAAATACAATTTCATTAAGTGGGAAGTTCCCTCAAGATAAAGAAGAAATTATCAGTCAACTGGAAGACAAGCTTTACAATTGGGAAGAAGAAAATAAAAAGAGCTTTAGGGACTTTTTGAAAATATTTTAAGCATCTAAAAGTTATAGAGATTAATTAATGCAACTTTTTTGCTAAAAAAGACAAGCGAATTTATATTTAGTAATGTAGGAGAGAGTATATTTATAAAATCATATCGCATCAAGTAGACTTCACCTTGTGCAGTCATTTTCTAAGTAGTAAATATTTTGACTCTTTAGATAAGTATGACCGTATAACAATCTCGCAAGTAGCCCAAATAGATAATACTTTTTATGAAAGTTTAGCTAAGATTGGCTTTAAACAAATTGCCTATTTATTAAATATGGCAGGTGGTGGCATCATTAATTCCAATGACTGGATCAAAGTTTTAGATGAAAACCATTGAGCCGGAGCTGGTCTGGATAGCTCTGAGGGTGAAGGCCCTTATGCAGGCAATGGCTTTAAAAATCAAAAAATTTCAGATGAAAACTTCTTTCAAATATTAAATCACCCTAAAATCATCTCCTCACCACACAGTGCTTTTTATACCGACCAAGCCGCAAAAAACTTAGTAGAAGGTGAGCTTAATACCATTTTAGATGTTTTGAAAACAGGAACAACAGCCTACCTCGTGAATTAATCTAAAAAAACTCTGTTAAACACTCAGGTGCTTAACAGAGTTTTTATTTAAAGGGTAAAATTATTGATCAGAAAACTTATCGAAGTAACCTTTGATATAGATGAAAGGTGTTCCTTTATCACCTGAGCCAGAAGTTAAATCAGATAAAGAACCTAATAGGTCTGTTAGTTGACGCGGGGTAGTTCCGATTCTTTCTGCTTGGTCTTGACTAGCCTCCGCATGGCCTGCAATATAATCTGAAATAGCCGTTTGTAAATCTTGACCTTCAAGATCTTTAAATTTGCCATCTGCTAAATACTTTAGCTTTACTTCATTAGGTGTTCCTTCTAACCCACTGGTGTATGCAGGGGATACTATCGGATCGGCTAATTCCCAAATTTGACTTTGAGGATCTTTAAAAGCGCCGTCACCGTAAATCATAACTTCGATTGTTTTACCAGTTAAATCTTTAATTAAAGACTGGACCTCACTGACAAAGGCTTCACCATTAATAGGGAAGAGTTTTACGATTTCATCAGAAGATAGGTTTGCACCTAACAATCCAAATTCTGGATTCGAACCACTACCGTCGACTGGCTGATTCATAATCTCATCCAGTCGGAGTACTTTTGAAGCACCAGCTTGTAATAGGCGTTTTTGAGTACGATTGCGTGTATGAAGATCTGCTGTAATTATGGTGTCTGTGTAATCTAGGACAGCTTTTGGTTGGTTAGCTAAAATAATCGTGCAAGCAGCTCCTTCAGCTTCGATGGTTTCTCGGTAAAGACTTAAATAATCAACACCTGTGAAGGGGTGCTTCATATCGGCAAATATTTTTTTTATTTCTGCTTCTGTGAAGACATCTGTCCATGGATTAATACCAGCATCATCCAAATCTTCAATTAACATAAGCGGATTTCCCACTTCATCGGACGGATAACTCAATTGAACGATCACTTCATCGGCTGCACGAGCAATCGCTTTAAGGGTTGATTGAAAACGGTTACGACTTGTAATAGGGAAGACAACTCCTATTTTTTTGGCTTGCAATTTATCCTGAATGTCCTTTGCAATTTGATCAAGGGTCACGTAATTGCCTTGGGCACGCGCTAAAATGGATTCCGTAATCGCAAGAACATCTCGATCCTCTATCTTGTACTGAGCTTCCTTAGAAGATTCTAATAAAGTCTCCACAACAATCTTGACTAAGTCGTCTCCTTCATGGACAACTGGTGCTCTTAACCCTCTTACTACGGTACCTACTGTTCTTTTCATAATCAAATTCCTTTCTCTCATTGAGATAAATTAATCGACCAACAATGTATAAATGAAAAAAACGACGGAAGACCGCCATCACCCATTTACTAAAATAGTCTATCATAGAGTCTTCTTTGGAGAAAGATTTATATGATTTTTTACAAGAAATTTAAGCCGAATGTTCGGATTCATAGTTATTTTTGCTCTTAATGTTTAATTTTTTTATAAATGCTATAGATTTATTTGCAATGGAACTGTTTTTTTAGATATAATATTTGAAGAAAGCTATGCAATTGATTATGATCTTAAAATGCTATTAAGTTATAGAATACACAACGATTAAGAGGTGATAAAATTGAAAAAATATTCACAAACCCTTTGGAATACTATGTTAGTGCTCCTATTGCTTCTATCAACCATTCCCTTTAAAACTTTCACTACGACCTATGCCCAAGAAGCAATAGACCCGAATATTCTTCAATTAAAAAATAATCCTTCTACTTGGCAAATATTTTTGAATAGCAACAATAATATGGAACCAAGTGATCAGCTTATAATGTTTGAAACAGATGCTGAATTTGAACAAGTCCATTCATTTAAACTTATTACCAATCAAGAAGAAACTATTTCCATGCGATTAGTGAATCAGCAATCAGATTTTAATAGGGCTATTAAGAATTTTATGCAATACCGCGAAGAGATGGAGGCCTATCAGCAGGATAAGGTTCATTACGAAGAAAAATACCAAACTTATCTGGAAGCCAAAAAGCAAAATGATCTTGAGTGGCAAGCCTACCAAGAAGCCCTAGAGACTTATCAGCTAGAATATGCAAATTATGAGCAAGAACTAGAAGCATACTGGACACAATATAACCAACTAATTGAGAGTGGTCTTGAAATTCCTTCCGACCTAGTTGAACCACAAGCCCCAAGTCAAGCTGATTTAGTAGAACCTGAAGTTTTTACAATGGAAGAACCATTAGCACCAGAAAATCCTTATAATGAAGAAAAAGAGAAACTTTGGCAAGTCGGATTCAAAGCGAATGCTAATGAAGAAATTTATCAATTTTGGATACCAAAAGCTTACTTTAAACATACACTGCAAGCAGAGGTAGATCGTTCAGATTCGATGAGTAAAAGTTTTACCGTTAAAGCCGTTACGCTTTTTTCGAATAGGAAGATTACTGCCCAGCAAACTGTTCCTAAAAACGATGACAATAATAAAGAATTAGCGACAAACGAAGAATCAACAACAGTCACGATAGTTGATGATAATGCAACTACTATAAATCAAGAAAATAAAGAATCAAGTCAAGAAGATCAAACAAAAGATAAAAGTACTCAGCTAAATCCTGAGCCGATCTTAAAAGATGAAATTCTTGTTCAAGTCGATCAACCTTTGTTAGCGGAAAATGTAGTCGAAAATTACAGTGATTTATCGAAAGAAGTGCTGTACGAATGGGAGGAAGCCATAGATACTTCGCAAACAGGGGTCTTCCAAACCATTTTATCCATCACTTTTCCTGACGGTGAAACCATTAAATTACCTGTAGAATATGAAGTAATAGCAAGATTTTCTAATATCCAAGCACGATCAGCAACGGATTCTACCACACCCGTCTCAAAAAAATTTAATATCTTAGCCTTAGACCAGTTTTATAATAAAGTACCAGGTGTTACTATTAAGCTCTATCAATATCGGTATATACCTTGGTCTGTCCCTATTAGCTATGACCTTACACTGGTAGTAGATGAAAATAATTCTGAATCTGTTACAGGGACTAATGGTTTTACTTCTTATTATGACACGCCGCGCAATTCAGCTTATCCATATTTTTATGTGGAAGTTTCTCAAACTCCCTATGGCTATGCGAAACCTTCCATAGAACCTTTGCAACAAAGTCCAGGTGGTAACCCATTTCCAAATGTTAAATACGGTCAATTCTTTGGTGCTTTTCATTTATCCTCGGATGGTGTTATATCTTCCGACTCTGTTTCTACGATTCGTCCTAGGGCTACTAACGGTAATATGGTTTTTTCAAATGCTGCAGTAGTTCGACTGAATTTATTAGTTACAGATGTTAATTTTAAAAAAGTAGATTTATCAACCAACAAGCCGCTAGCTGGAGCTGTTTTTAAGCTTAATAAACAAAATGATTCTTACTTTAGTCAGACTGTTATATCTGATTCACAAGGAAATATTCCATTTAAGGACTTAAGTGTAGGGACTTATGAACTTAAAGAAATTAATGCGCCCGATGGGTACCTTGAAAGTGAGAAGACAATTTTATTTGATATTGTGCAAAATGCTGATAAAACAGCTGTGTTTGCCAAAAATTATCGAGAGTCTTATAAGGGTAATGTCACTTCACTAGGTGATAAAGCACCTGTTTTAGAAAACAAACCCAATCGTTTAAGAATTCGCAAAGTTAATAAACAAGGCGATTTACTTGAAGATGCTCAATTTACATTAAAAACACTTAATGGAACAGTAATTCCAAAAGAAACTAGCAATTCGTCAGCAATTTTTGAATACAGTCGCTTATCAGAGGGAAGTTATCTCTTAACTGAAGACAAGGCCCCAATTGGCTACTATTTGCCCCAAAATAACAAATGGACCCTGGTGGTGGATGCAGATGGCAAGATCCGTCTACAAGGCAATACAAGCAATATTAGTGAGATAAATTCTACAGATGATAGCCAAAGCTTTAATCTTATCAATCAAGAACATACACTTGATTTTAAGTTCACAAAAATTGGCTTAAATGAAAGCCGTTTAGCTGGGGCTCAATTTGATTTGAAACAAACACAGCCCTTTGAAGCTGAGATTGCTTCAGTCACAACGGATTCCAGTGGAGAGGTTCAATTTGAGGACTTAGGAGTCGGCTCCTATGAATTAATAGAAACAAAAACACCGCCTGGCTATGTAAAACAACATTTAAAAACCCTTTTTGATTTGGAATTATTAGCAGATAACAGCGGGTTAATAATTAAAAATATTCAAACAATTAACTTAGACACACAAAAAGAAGTGGAAACCCTTTTAAAACGCAATCCAGTTTCTAATCTTTATGAATATACTAATACTAGAGAATCCTATTCCTTCTTTAAGGTAGATGAAAAAGGCAAGCCTTTATCAGGGGCTCAATTCCGTGTGGTTAATGACGCTAAAACTGAAGAGGTTTTAATAAAGACAAGTGATACAAAAGGGCGAGTGACTCTCAATCGAACAGCCACTCAACCTAATTCAACCTTTACTATTCAAGAGATTCGAGCACCTTTAGGGTATCAAAAGAGTCAAGCAACATGGAAAATTACAACAGATGAATTTGGACAAGTCACTATGGAACCCCCTACTGGATCAGACGAATTTACTGGTTCAAGTGTCGTAGATGGGGCAGAGGATCAGATCAAAATGACTAACAAACTCTTAACCTATACCATTCAATTCACCAAGGTGGGACTTAACGACTTGCCGTTAGAAGGGGCAAAGTTTACTTTAACGCCTGTTATCAAGAATGATCAAGGTGAATATATTGAGGACTCGAATCAGACTGCTCTGATCGCTCAATCAGCTGCAGATGGCACAGTCATTTTTAACGATCTCCCCCTAGGTTTCTATCGTTTACAAGAAATACAAGCTCCACCAGGTTACGTTGCCCAAAGCGATGCCTATGATATCATTGAGATAAAATTGGATACGCTAGACAATAAATATATTGCGGATATACTGCCAGAATACAATCAATTGCTCACTGGAGATGACAATCAAGGCTATACCGTTTCAAACCTAGTGGACTCGAACTTTAAAATTGTGAAATACGGCTATAGTGAAAAAGGGGAAGAGTTGGATCCTTTTACGCAACCGGTTATTCCTTTAGCTGGTGTGCAATTTGAACTAAAGGGAATAGAAGGAAAAGACTATCTACAAACAGTCACGACCAATGCGACGGGAACAGCAGGTTTTACCGATGTAGAAACAGGTAAATATGAATTAAGGGAATTGAGTAGTCCCAACACTCATTTAAGGTCAAATAATGTCTATCAAATAGAGATTATTTCGGATGCAGGAGGAATACGCCCTCACATCACCCGTATAGAAGGTACTGATGAGGAGGACTTCTTAACAAAAGACGACTCTGGCAACTATCGCTTAGATTTTGCCATTAATCGTCAAAACCCCACCAATATCCAACTAAAGAAAGTAGCAGATGATAATGAAGGTCTGTCTATCGAGTCAATGCCCCCTTTAGAAGGTGCAAGCTTTCAAATTTATGAGTACGATAGACAAAAACAAGAACGAGTCGGACAAGCTTTGGCTACTAAAGTAACCGGAGCAGATGGCTTGCTTGCATTCAAGAATTTGCCAGTTGGCAAAACTTATGAAGTTGTAGAAACCCAATCACCTGTTAATTATGAGACAATAAATGGAGGAGGTATCAGTGCAAAAGTAGAAGTTTCTGACAAGGGAGAATTAACTTGGCTTTCCCAATCTGATGCCCATTGGAATTTCGAAAGCAGTGATGGCATTCCGAGAGTGATCAACCGTTTCCATCCGATCGAAATTGAATTTTGGAAACGGGATGATATTAATAATCAAAATGGAGACTACGGCAATGCTATAGCTGGTGCCGGCTTTACATTGACCCGTATGGAAGGGGACCCAGCAAGTGGATTAAGTTCGAGTCATGAAAGCTGGACAGTTACCAGTGATACCAATGGAAGAGTTAGTTTTAACCAAGAATTATCTAATTATCGTCCCATCAGAACAGAGGAGAATTATGTTTATTTCCATCTGGATGAAAGCTTTGTACCAGATGGCTATCGAAAAATTGTTAAGCCAGTTATCATTCAAGTAGATAGAAGTAACAACGTCTCTATAATGCCGGATGATTTAATTAAGAACGAAAATGCAATCGTCTTAGATGCTAATAAGGGCTATGTTGTGATTAATGAACTTATCAGGACGGATTTTAGTTTCAATAAAATTGACGGTGAGGACCCTACTACAAGAATAACCGGCAGCATCTTTCGCTTAAAATCTAAAGCTGAAGATAATAAAGATCACCGTCTTATTGATCAAGTCGTTAGCCAGAATAATTATAATTCCATCGTCTTTAAAGATTTACCTCTTGGAAAGTACCTATTATATGAAGAAAAGGCACCTGCAGGCTATAAGCTCCTGGGACAACCATTAACTATTGAAATTATTGAAAGTACCGATTCCCAAGGGAATAAAACAGGCCAAGCGGAATTCATATTGGATGAAAAGCAAGTCGATTTTATTAGCAAACGAGAAACAAGCTCTGACGGTAATGACAATGAAATTGTTGTAATGAATTACCAATCGCATGACCTTATACTTACTGGAGGAACGGGGGTGCTGATTTATCTAGTTTCCGGCTTCATATTAATGGCTTTAACAAGTTTTTATTATCTTCAATCAAAAAAAACACATGAAAAGGAGTAAACACATGAAAAAAAGCAACTTATTAACAGCAGTCCTTGTTTTTATTTTGGGACTCTCGAACATTTTAACTCAGACCCCTTCAGTATTTGCAACAGAACCTTTCGATGCAAAGGTAACCATTCATAAACTGCAAGCAGATTCATATAATTCTGATTTGCCAAAAGCAAACCAGGACGGGACAATAATTACAGACCTTTCTACTCTCGGTACCAATGTAAAACCCTTATCTGGAGTAAGCTTTACAGCTTATGAAATTGATAAAGATAGCTATGATAAAGCAATTGCTGGTACAAAGCCTACCCAGCCAGCTTCTGGAGGCCAACTTCTCGGTGAAACCGATTCAAATGGAACGGTTGAATGGACAGTAAATGTTGATCCTGCTAACCCTAAATACTTTGCTGTTTTTGAAACAAAAAAACCAAATTCCGTAACGGAGTCATTAGCGGTTCCATTTGTAATTGCTTTTCCAATGACTAAATTTGACGGTAGTGAATATCTTAAAGATATTCATATTTATCCTAAAAACGTCACAGGTGCTTTTCCGGTTATCGGTAAGGATATTGCTAAGTTAGGTTTTAACGAAGCCTCATTCAATGTTGGCGAAGCTTTTCAATATATTTTAAAAGGAACCATCCCAACAAATATTGAAAAATATTCAAAATATACCTTTACAGACCAGTTAGATCCGGCCTTAACGATTAAGCATGATGACCTTAAACCGACGATTAAGGTGGGAAATGAAACGTTAATTATAGAAGATCATTTCAATTATTCAGTCAGTGGTCAAACTATAAGTATTGCTTTAACACCAAAGGGTATCGAACAAATCGCTTCTCAAGTTCCTTTAGCAAATCGAAATAAAATCGCTGATAATGAAATCGATGGTATTTCGTCCAATACAAATGAAGCACCATTTATTGAAGTTAGTTTTACTGCCTACCTTAACGGCACTCACTCATCTACTGATACACCAATTACAAACAATGCAACAATTACTTACAATAATAGTGTGGTAGAAGAGACTACTAGCGCTTCAAATGATGTTTCGATCAAATACGGAAGTCAAGAATTTCAAAAAGTTGACTCCAATAAGAAAGCTCTTTCAGAAGCTGTTTTTACTGTCTTAGAAGATAATGCTCCGATGAAGTGGAACGAACATCTTATCACCCTTAACAATGCCGAGAGTAATCCAAAATTCCCAGATGCAATGGTTGGTAAGGTTATCCAATTAAAATCTGATGCCGAGGGTAATTTTTCAATTGACGGACTGGCATACTCAGCGCAAGGAAATGAGGGAACTAAACCATCGCAGTATTCAGTTAAAGAAACTAAAGCACCGGAGGGTTATCAGTTGTTAGCCGATGCTGTTAATTTTTCAGTAGAAAAAGATAATCAAAAACTTGAGATTACTAATAATTTACGTCCATCTATCCCAGCAACTGGTGGTATGGGGACTGTCATCTTCATCGTAGCAGGCGCATTACTAATGTTCCTTGCAATTTATGGTCGTCGTAAGGCCAAAGAAGAAGCCTAAACGATTAAGAATTTAAGGTATGGAGATTTTCTCCATCCTTTGTTAAGGGAAATAGGCCTATTTCCCTTAACAAAGGATATTCAAACTAGGAGGTATGATATGAAGTTATTTAAACAACTTACTACATTTCTATTGATGCTTTTTACCTTAATGATCATACCCTTTAATCATATTTCAGCCATATCCAATCGCTTGATCATTCATTCTGTTGATAGTGAAACAATAAGAGAATATAGAGTGTGGAAGGTCGATCCCACCTATTCTCAAGCAGATATCGCTTCTTTAAAAGAAAAGAAAGTTAGTGAATTAGATCATCTATTTAAACAATCTTACTCTTCAAAAACGAATGAAAATTCTCTAGCCATTATTGACGGGCTTCCGGATGGTAGCTATTACGGATTAGAAATCAATCAAGCCGGTAAAAAAGAAGAACGTACGGTACCATTTATCATCGATTTGCCTTATCAAAACGCTTTTGAAGTTGATGTTTTCCCTAAGCGCGTTCAAACGGGCTACCTAAAAATCAAAGTGATCGGTGAAGTGACCACTAACCAAATGGATGATTGGAAGAATTTAGCGAATGTTACTTTTTATATTTATGCAGCGAATTCAGACCAGCCAATGTTGTTTAAAGAAGGGCATTTTACAACGGATCCTTCGGGCAAGGCTGAATTGAAGTCGAATTCTCTTGGTGAAATCACTCTCGCTTCATTACCAGAAGGAGACTATGTATTAGTTGAACTAAAAACGGTCGATGGGTATCAGCTTTCAAAAAAAATACATTTCACTATTAAGGCTGGTGAAGTTACTGAAGTTTTAGTTAAAAATTATCTGATTGCTAAAGAGACTTCTCAAGACTCAACCACAGAGCCTACAGATGAAAGCTCATTTGAAGAAGGGCTTGAAAAGGGCGGACAACATTTCCGAAAGGTCAACCATAAAAAGCCGGCGCAAGGCTTGATGGGTGCACGCTTTGAAGTAGTCACTTGGAATAGTAAAAAACGCCTCTTCGAACCAGTCTCTTCGAAAGAAGGGTCTTTCTACATTGTAGAATCTGATTCACGAGGATATTTTGAAGTCAATAATCTGCCCTTAGGAAAATACTATCTTATCGAAATCGAAGCCCCCATTGTACAAGGTCTAAAATACCAACCCTTTGAACAAGCCATTCCCTTTGAAATAACCAGTCAGAGTTATTGGAACTATACTGTAATGGAGATCGTCAACCATCCAGTTGAAGCATCAAAGCAAGAGCAAGATATTCCTATTAACCGACCTTCTAAACCAAGTGATATTGGCTTTTTACCAACGACAGGAGAATGTAAAACTAATTATTTCTACCTTGCTTTTCTTTTTATAACCATCGGTTTATTCATTCTTTTTTATAAGTCGACAACTGGTACAGAAAGGATTTCATGTAAACTTTATGAAGAAGAAAAAAATTAAACTCTTTTTTTATAATCTACTTTTTATAATGGGAGGGATAGCTTTATGCTATCCTTTTATTTCACGTTACCTCTATGACCAAGCCTCACGCGTGGAAGTGAATAGCTATAAGGAGGCTGTGCAACAACTGTCTATACAAGAAGTGGACCGACGTGTTTTTCTTGCCCAAGCCTACAACGACCAATTAAGTCAGAAAAAAGAGGGCGTTTCAAAGCTTTCGGATCCTTTTTCAGAAAAAGATCATCAAGAAGGACGTGCAGCCTATGCGCATATGTTGGAGATTAATGAACAAATTGGTGTCATTGATATTCCTAAAATAAATGAATACTTACCAGTTTTTGCTGGAACCAGTGAAGAAGTGCTGCAAAAAGGAATCGGACATTTAGAAGGGACAAGTCTGCCGGTAGGTGGACTTCACACCCATGCAGTTATTACAGGGCATCGAGGGTTGCCGAATGCACGTTTATTTTCGCATTTAGACAAGTTAAAAATAGATGATGTCTTTTATTTTAACAACTTAAATGAAACTTTAGCCTATCAAGTCGATCGAATCGATGTCATCTTACCTCATGAAATAGGATATCTTGATATTGTTCCAGAGCATGATTATATGACATTAATTACTTGTACCCCCTATATGATCAATAGTCACCGCCTACTGGTTAGAGGACACCGTATTCCTTATGTAGAGGATGAATTTGAAAAAGACCGCAAGACCTCTATGAACTTCTTTATCAAGTACCGCTGGCTTTTATTACTCCTGTTACTTTTACTACTACTTACTATTCTTTTTTGGCTGTATAATCGAAAAAAGACTGACAATGGAAAGTAGGTGGCTACAATCAATAGAAGAAATATCAAAGCTGTTTTAAACATTTTTATTTTCCTTTTGGGTTTGACCTTGGTCGCCTATCCTTTTGTAGCGCGTTATATTCATAACCAAGCGGCAAGAACGCAAGTAGAAGAATTTAGGGACCAATCTATCAAAATATCACAAACTGAATTAGACCGTCGGATTGAATTAGCCCATGCTTATAATTCGACCATCCTTCCTAGTATGAATGGCGTGGTGGATCCTTTTACCAAAAAACAAAAGGAAGGAATTAAAGAATATGCTCGCATGCTCGAAATCAATGAACAGATAGGCTTTATCGATATTCCTAAGATTGATCTCTCATTACCTATCCATGCAGGAGCGACTGAAGAAGTCTTACAAAAAGCAGCCGCTCACCTCCAAGGAACCAGCTTACCTGTTGGTGGTAAAGGAACAAATAGCGTCATTACAGCTCATAGAGGCTTACCTAGCGCCAAATTATTTTCTGATTTAAACAAAATGGAAGTTGGCGACTTATTTTTCCTCCATAACTTGCGCGATGATTTAGCTTATCAAGTGATTGAAATCAAAGTGATTGAACCTAATGATTTTGAATCCCTCAAAATTGAAGAAGCAGAAGATCGAGTAACTTTATTAACCTGCACACCCTATATGATTAATAGTCATCGCTTATTGGTTATTGGTAAACGTATTCCATATCCGAAAGAAAGCGTTCAAGAGACAATAACAAGAAGACAGCCATCTCCATGGAAGTTATGGCTTACGATTGCGTTAAGCTTATTTATTTTCTTGTCTATTATAGTTTTATTCATCAAAAGAAAAAAAGCTAATCGTAGCTTTTCTAGGGTAAAATGAGTCTATTGATAAGTTGCTGGTCAAAATAAACAATGAGTAATTTGTGTTTGAAATTCCTGTTTTTTTTCACTACTATAGGAATAGCAAAATTAAAAAAGCTAAACCACGATATAACTAACTTTTGTGCACAGAAGGGTGGAAAGTCATGCTTGTCTATAACCAGTGGAAAAAAGATCTCATTTCAATCAATCCTGCTGAATTATTCTTCTATAGCTACTTGGGCCTCATCTTAATTGGGAGCCTCTGTTTAAAATTACCTTTTGCAACTAATGAGGGTGTGCAGACCTCATTGATTGATAGTATCTTTACAGCCGCTTCTGCAGTTTGCGTCACGGGTCTAGCGACTTTAACCACCGCAAGTCATTGGTCGCCATTTGGTAAAACGGTCATTTTAATTCTCATACAAATAGGCGGTATTGGAATCATGACCGGTGTGGGAACCATTGGTATGTTAATGGGGAGACGGCTGTCTTTTTCTAATCGTAAGTTCTTAGCAGAAGAAAAAAACACCACTACTTTTAGTGAGGTAGCAGACCTTGTGCGGTATGTCGCTTATTCTACTTTAATTATTGAAGCCATTGGTGCTGTTTTATTAAGCTTTCAATTTATACCTGAATATGGGGTCATTAAAGGCGTCATCAATAGTATCTTTCACTCTGTTTCTGCTTTTTGTAATGCCGGCTTTGATATTATCGGTGACCAAAGTTTTATGGGCTATGTCGATAATAATTGGATAAATATCGTACTAATGTTCTTAATTATAGTAGGGGGACTCGGTTTTTCAGTTAGCAGAAATTTAATCCACCATTACTTAAATGGAAAGCCTCTTCGCTTGCATACAAAACTTGTTATAGTGACAACAAGTCTTTTAATTATCTTACCTGCCTTATTCTTTTTAGTTGTTGAATGGCAAAATCCTAGTACGTTAGGACCCTTAAATCTTGTGGATAAATTTACTGCGGCTTTTTTTCAATCGGTAACGACAAGAACGGCTGGTTTTGCGACGATCGAACAAGGAGGCTTACGCACCCCGAGCTACTTGGTGACGAATCTACTGATGTTTATTGGGGGGGCACCCGGAGGAACAGCCGGTGGCTTAAAAGTTACAACCTTTGCCTTATTAATTCTTTATACTCTGTCGTATTTGCGCGAAAGTCAAGATACCGTTGTCTTTAGACGTCGGATTCCTAGGAAGAATATATTGAAATCACTGGCCATTTTCTTTCTTTCTTTTTCTTGGGTGGGTATCGCTTTAATCTTGCTTACCCTATTTGAACCTAATAAGTCACTGGTTAATCTTTATTATGAGATTATCTCTGCTTATGGTACAGTGGGATTAAGCCAAGGAATTACAGCCAGTTTAAGTGTGATGAGTAAAATAGTGATAATCTTTACCATGATTTTTGGTAAAATTGGACCCATGGCGATGGTGTTTGTCTTCTTCAAATCCAAAGCCTCGAACAATTATCGCGAAGCACAAGAAAGTATCTTAGTGGGGTGATTATGTGAAGGAATATCTAGTGATTGGCGCCGGAAGATTTGGGCGTAGTTTAGCGGAGAATTTAATGAAATTAGGACATGAAGTGATTATTATTGATCATAATGAAGAAAGCATCAACCGAATCGCTCCTTATGTAACCCATGCAATTTGCGCAGATATCAAAAACATTGAGGTTTTTCATGAGTTAGGGCTAGCGAATATCCAAACAGCCATTATTGCAATTGGATCGGATTTAGAAGCGTCTATATTATCTACCATCACTTTAAAAGAAATCGGTGTAAAAACAATCATCGGCAAAGCTTCTACCGATTATTATGCCAAAGTTCTTAAAAAGGTTGGCATTGATAAAGTTATTATTCCAGAAAAAGAAAGTGGCCGTAAATTAGCTTATAGTTTATCCTCTAAGAATCTTGTTGATTATTTTAATATTATTGATGACTATTCCATCTTCGAAGTAACCACCCCTTCATTATGGGTGGATAAAAGTCTAATCGATTTAGACGTGAGAGCTAAACATGGCTTTAATATAGTTGGAATTATTCGAGATTCGGGTGATTTTCTTGGAAATCCTGAACCTCATTCGGTCATCCATAAAGGGGATATGTTGGTAATACTGGGAACCTCAAAAGACTTTATGACGGTTGAGAAGCTGATTAATGAGCAATAATTGATCCATTGAATAAAGTATCAAATCCTGAAACAATCTACATTTTAGATTGTTTCTTTTTTATTTTAAATGGGAGGGTTTGAGAATGAACATATTACGCATTTTAATATAAGCAATTTGTATCAAACTGTTTCGAGATAAAATATTGATTTTTTTTCTAATCGTGTTATAATTATTTTATCATAATAGATCGAGGTGGTATTTATGAGAAAAATGTCAATCATTTTTTCAAGTGCATTATTGCTAGCTAGTGTTGGAACTCCTCTGATACAACAATCAATATACGCACAAGAAGAAGCGTCAAATACTTCGCAAGCTTATAGTGCAAATGTACAAGATTTAGCAATAGAAATAGTAAATCAAAAAGACAAATTAGAAGCATTAGAACAAACGGTCTTAGGGACTCCCTATGAAGATCTCCTAAATAAAAGTTTTGATATTTTAGAAACAGTCATCTCAGACGCTACTGCAATAGCAAAAGGCGAGGGTATAAATCCTGAAACAATTTATGCTTTAAATTCAATAGGGCCACGTCTAACTGCTATTACAGAAGTAATTGAGGCAATTGATTATTCCGTTAATCATTTGAATAATAAAATAATCGATGCCCACCATATGATGGGATTAAAAATTACACATCTTACATACACTCTGTTGAATCCGCTTTCTTCGAACAATAGCATTGAGAAATTAATTGCTGAATTGAGAGAAACCAAGAGTGAGGCAGCTGCTCTACCAGATCTCAGTGAAAAAGATACAGCAACTATTTACTCAAAAGCTAAATTAGATAAAGCCATTTGGAATACGCGTTTTATTCGGGATGAAAAAATATTAGGTAAGATGGGTGCCAATGTCTATCATTCTTTAAATCGCGCAATCACAAAAGCAGTAGGAATTCAACATGATCCAAAATCAACCGTTGGAGAAATCGACCAAGCGGTGGCTGAAATTGAAAGTCAACTTAATCAAGCCTTACAAGGTAAAGTTGTAGAAGTCACTAAACGTGATCGTGTAGCTGATCACAAGGAAGATCTGCTCGTAATTAAAGATAAAGAAGAGCAAATTAAGCATCTGAAAGAAGTTTTAGCGGGTACAAATTATGAAAATATCCTTGAAAGAGCTTCAAAATTGGTTGAAAACATCAAGAAAGAAGCCACTCTCGAAGCAAGCATAGCGGGCAAAGTTCCATTAAAGGTTGATACAATTGGAAGTCGGATTGAAGCATTAGTAACGATCATTGATGGAATTGTATACGCAACGACTGAAGCTACTAATAAAGTCAGCCATGCCCATAAAGACATGGGATATACAATCACTAAAGCTTTAATCACTTTAGCAGACCCATTCTCTTCACAAGCTTCAATCGATCATCAAGTACAACAAATCTTAGATCTAAAAGAGGCCATCAATGATTATCCAGATTTAACTGAAGAGGACATTGCAACAATCTATGTAAAAGCTAAATTAGATAACGCCATTTGGAATACACGTTTTATCAGAGATAAAAACATATTAGGTAAACTTCCTTTTGAACAGTATAATGATCTTAATAAAACAATTACTAAAGCCGTAGGTGTGCAGTTGGATCCAAAATCGACTGTCAAGGATATTAATTTATCCGTTCAACAATTACAAGAAAAACTTCAATCAATTTTAGGTTACGAAGTGGGATCAATCGTATCAAAAGACTTGACACTTCCAGACATTGTAAAAGATCATGAGGTTGCTTCAGATCTAGAAGAATTAAAAATTGAAGAAGATAAACTGGTAAAAATTTCTGAAAGAGTTCTTTCTAAAAAATATGAAAAATCATTAGAACAAGCCTTTAAGTTAATCGATAAACTCGGTGGCGAGTTAAATGGGATAAAACAATCAGATACTATATTTAACCTAAACTCAATTGGTAGCCGGATGAATGCTTTAAAAAACATTATTGAGTCCATTGATTATGCAACAAGTGAACTCAAAAATAAAGATTTATCTATACATAAAGATTATGGTTTTGCAATTACAAGAACACTAGTTACTTTATCAGACCCATTTGCTTCAAAAGAAAAAATTGAAAAAAGAATGGCTGAATTGCAAGCTTTAGAAACAAAAGCAGCCCATACACCCGATCTTCATTTAGATTCTCGTGCTAATATTTATGTTCAATCAATCCTAGATGAAGTGATTTGGAATACAAGATTTAGACGGGATAAAGAAATTCTCGGTAAACAACCTTATGAAGTATATTCTAAAATCAATCGGACACTTACAAAAGCAGTTGGGGTTCAATTAAATCCAAATTCTACTTTAAGAGATGTCTATTCAATGATTCATGAATTAGAATTATTGTTTGATGATAAGATAACAGAAACCGAAGAAGTGATTGCAACAGAAGTCACTGAAGAAGAAGCTACCATCCAAGCTCTTAATGATGAAGTTGCTGTGGATGAAGCAATTGAAGCTAATGAAGAAAGTGTTAGTGAAGATCAGAGTGAAGGAGCTTCCGTAGAAGAAGTGATTGTCGGCGATACTTTTGAAGAGCTTTCTACAGATGAAGCGATTGAAGAAGAAATAACATCAGTTGAACAAATTGAAGAAACAACGGTTGAGAAATCGGCAGATGACGCTGAAACTGAAGAAACTCAACTTGATGCTGAGCAAACAGTTCTTCAAGACGAAACTATAAGTGACCTCTCAATAGAAGAGTCAGCCGTTGAATCAGATCTTTAATCATAGCTTGGTCCGTCTCGTTAGAAGCCTAATAGAATCATTCTATTAGGCTTTTTAGTTTGAAATACAATTTATTTATATGGGTTTACATAATATACATTATCTTATTTTTAAAACGGTGACAATTCACATAGCCTCTAACCAGTAAAAAGATGAAAAGCAAACTTAGCATAACTCCAAAAGTAAATGGTAATGGAATCCTATCAATAGTACGGGGGCCTTGATTAATAGATATCAGCGCCAAAAATAGATGAGACGCTCTTTACTGACTAGGTTTCACTCGGCTCCATCTTCGCGGTAAAAATAAGGTGAAGACCGATATAGGGATGATATTTATGACCAATAATCTAAGTAAATACGCAAAGCAGCAAGCCTAGATTGGAAAGTAACTTTCCAATCTAGGCTCGCTGTATATTTTGAAGCAGCTGAGAAGACCTTTTGTCTCAGCCCCCTCCAAGATAAATTGAATGCATCAATCTTAAGTTTCAGTAAGCCGAAATTGAATTCGCCTTTAAACTTAGGTTTCTATTCAAATTATTTAGTATTACTCTTCGTTTTCTTTCTTTTTAGGCATTGTAAGGAACAATCCAGCTAAAATAGAAAGGGCAGCTCCAGAGAAGATGGCATATGCTCCTGCATCCCCTGTTGCTGGTAAAACGGAAGCTTCATCCATCTCACCATTAGGTGCTTGAGGGTTAGGCTTTTCAGGTGTCTCTGGACTTTCAGGTGTTTCTGAACTTTCAGGTGTCTCTGAACTTTCAGGTCTTTCTGAACTTTCAGGTGTCTCTGAACTTTCAGGTGTTTCTGAACTTTCAGGTGTTTCTGGACTTTCAGGTGTCTCTGAACTTTCAGGTGTCTCTGGGTCTGTAGGATCATTAGGGTTAGATGGAACGTTTGGGTCAACTTCTTTAACTTCTACAATCACTAAAGATGACTTTGTAACACTTGCACCGTTCTTATCCGTTACTTTAAAAGTAATCGTGTATTCCCCAGGAACATTTGGGTTGAACCCTCCATCATTGGTAATCACAACGGACTCTTTTAAATCACCATCTTCAGCATCTTGTGCGTCTGTTATTAATGAAGCTAAAGTAAAGGTATTATCACCTTGTGCAATACGAATATCTTCAACGGTGAGCGTTGGTGCTTCATTAATTGAGGTCCATTTTGGTGAAACAGTCACTACTGCTGATTTAGTAATGCTTGCACCCATTTCGTCAGTGACCATGAATATAATCGTATATTGACCTGGTGCATTGACATCAAAACCACCATTGTCAAAGATTTTAACTTCGTTAATCAAATCACCATCTTCTTTGTCATGAGCCTTTTCAATAAGCGATTCTAAAGTAAAGCTTTCGTCACCTTGAGCAATGGTGCTATTTTTAACACTAAGTGTTGGCGCTTCATTAAGTGGCGTCAATGGTGTCATTTCTTCCTCTACAGTTACGACTGCTGATTTAGAAATAGTTGCCCCATCTTTATCCGTTACTTTAAAAGTAACAATATATTGACCCGCTGTATTGACATCAAACCCACCATTATCAACGATTTCAACTTCGTCAATTAAGTTGCCATCTTCAGTATCATGAGCCTTTTGAATGAGTGATTCTAAGGTAAAGACATCATCTCCTTGGGTGATTGTTTGATCTGTTACTTTGAGTGTTGGTGCCTCATTAAATGGAGTCCATTTTGGTGAAACAGTAACAACAGATGACTTTGTAACACTTGCACCGTTCTTATCCGTTACTTTAAAAGTAATCGTGTATTCCCCAGGAACATTTGGGTTGAACCCTCCATCATTGGTAATCACAACGGACTCTTTTAAATCACCATCTTCAGCATCTTGTGCGTCTGTTATTAATGAAGCTAAAGTAAAGGTATTATCACCTTGTGCAATACGAATATCTTCAACGGTGAGCGTTGGTGCTTCATTAATTGAGGTCCATTTTGGTGAAACAGTCACTACTGCTGATTTAGTAATGCTTGCACCCATTTCGTCAGTGACCATGAATATAATCGTATATTGACCTGGTGCATTGACATCAAAACCACCATTGTCAAAGATTTTAACTTCGTTAATCAAATCACCATCTTCTTTGTCATGAGCCTTTTCAATAAGCGATTCTAAAGTAAAGCTTTCGTCACCTTGAGCAATGGTGCTATTTTTAACACTAAGTGTTGGCGCTTCATTAAGTGGCGTCAATGGTGTCATTTCTTCCTCTACAGTTACGACTGCTGATTTAGAAATAGTTGCCCCATCTTTATCCGTTACTTTAAAGGTAATTGTATATTCTCCAGGAACATTTGGGTTGAACCCTCCATCATTGGTGATCACAACTGACTCTTTTAAATTACCATCTTCAGCATCTTGTGCGTCTGAAATTAATGAACCTAAGGTAAAAGTATTATCACCTTGAGCAATACGCATGTCTTCAACGGTGAGGGTTGGAGCTTCATTGATTGCGGTCCATTTTGGTGAAACTGTAACAAGAGATGACTTAGTAATAGTTGCGCCATCTTTATCCCTTACTTTAAAAGTAATCGTGTATTCCCCAGGAACATTTGGGTTGAAGCCTCCATCACTGGTAATCACAACGGACTCTTTTAAATCACCGTCTTCAGCATCTTGTGCGTCTGAAATTAATGAACCTAAGGTAAAAGTATTATCACCTTGAGCAATACGCATGTCTTTAACAGTGAGAGTTGGCACTTCATTGAGTGGTGTCAACGGTAGATTATCTTCAGGAATATATTGCACAGCTGCAATGTCCCGATAATCATCCGTTTCTGAAGCATAATAGGTTATTGATGGATTACTATGCAAATTGAATGTTTCTACATAATTAAAAGTAGAACTTGTCACATCATTGCCGATCATTTTCCAGTCACCTGTATATTGGTTAAGGCCAACTTGTGTCCCTGCCAATCCATCTTTTGATAGTTGGGTTTCTTGAATGACTTCAGGATGCGCTAAGAATTGATAGGCAGAGGTGAAATCACCATAAGAAGTTAAATTTTGAGATCCATCTTCATGACTATCCGGCTCACGACTTTCAAAATAAGCTCGCCATTCTAATCCAGCCCATAGTGGTAAAATAGGCGTCTTTTGAGCCTGTTCTTTTGTCACAACATAATCCAACCGAATAGCAATAGGAAAACGAGAGGAAAGAGTTCCTGAATTAATGGCAAATCTTCGAACTGTGCTAAAGCCTTCATCATCCAATTCTTGATTTTGACTTAACTTGAATTGCTTGATTGCTTCTTCCGGAGAAGCGTATCCTTTTGTAGAAGTAAACATTTCTCCTTTAGGTTGATATGATGAGTGTGTTGCCGTGTAGCCTCGATCTACAATGCCTCCAGGTAAATAATCAAATCCTTTAGCTTTTAAGGCGCGCACTTCATCCAATGTTGCTAGATTACCGAATTTTCCGGCATAACTATACTCATCCCCAGTATATTCTCTTAGTAGTTGATCACGTAGATCAAAGGCATCTGATAAAGCTGGGTACTCGACTCCTTCATACTCTTTAATCATTTCTAATGGTAATAAAATATCAACTGCTGCATCATGTGTTTTTTTAATATCCGTATAGTGCCAATCACCTGCTTCATCTTTTAATTTATCCCCATCATATGTCCCAATTTGTGTGATTTTAATATCTTTTAATAGAGAAGGAACCACTAAACTATAAGATGTTGCGGTTTGGACATGATCCGAACTTGTAATTCCAGCAAAAGAGACCTGGAAAGAATACTGAATATCTCCCGTCTCCAGTTTTTTCGCTTCAAGTGGAGTTACATCAACTCCACCTCCTGTATAGGAAATAACATTTTGTGAGGGAAAATTTTGAAATTGATTATAATTTTGCATTGGCTGAAATTGAACGTCATTGTCTGTAACAATTTGAGGTTTCTCTTGTAATTCAAGTTCATTACTGTTTGAACTAAGTGATGAATCTTCTTCTATTTGATTTAAATGAATTTCCTCTTCCGTTACTGTTTCTTCTTCAGTTACTACTTCTTGTTCAGTTACTGCTACTTCTTCAGTTACTGCTTGCTCTTCAGTTACTACTTCTTGTTCAGTTACTGCTACTTCTTCAGTTACTACTTCTTCTTCAGTTACTGCTTGATCTTTAGTTACTACTTCCTCTAAAATTACTGCATGAGAAAAATTCTCATCAGTCAATTCGTTAGCCGAAGCTTGTGTAATGCCAAATGAACTCATTACTATAAATGAACCAATTGCTACTGAACATAAGCCAAAAGATTTTTTTCTTAAGGCAAATCTGTTTTTATTTTCTAACACCATATCATAACCCCTTTCAAAATAATCAATGCATAATATACATTAATTTATTATAAACTAATTGAAATGTAAAGAAAAGTCAAGTGTATAAACTTCTTTAAATATATTTTTGCTTTTTGACAACAACTATTATGACCTCAAAAGCTTTAGATAAAACCTTGAAACTTATTATTTTAAATAATACAGCCTTAAATCCCTATATAAATGTATTATAGATCAATGTCGAAGGTAGTGTCAGATAAATTGTGTAACCTACATTTCAAGATTGTAATTATCAGATCAATACTTCTGTTATTTCCGATCCTAACCTCGCATTTTAGATGATCTTTCG